>JBDSJK010000339.1:0-8233 GCA_039917535.1 Burkholderiales bacterium | reverse complement strand
AAGAAAGTAAAACAGCCAGAATTGACAATGGTGCTGCTCACCTCGGAACCCGGCATTAATTACCAATACGACATGGCCATGGGCGTCCGATTTGGCGAAAAAGAATGGAAAGCGCAGGTCGAAAAATTTCTCGATGAAAACAAAACCGAAATTCACGCCATCCTCAAAGACTTCGGCGTGCCGTTATTGGATGAATCTGGCAACGTCATTCCTTAGCGGGGAATCGGATAACGGGTTCTCCGCCTCTCTTGCGATGCCCTCTACTCACTTTCCGATATGAAGTTCACCCGGTTCGAGTGCGCGTATTTCACATTATTCGCGGCGTTTCTTTATTCGGGCTTGAATGTCCGCGCCGAAGAATTCGACCGTAGCAGCCTTATCCGCCTATCGAATGCCTTGGTCAAAGTTGAAGCTCTGGCGGCGGATGGTGCGTTATCACTGGGCACTGGCGTAACCGTCGCGGCCGGTCGTGTCGTCACCAATTGCCACGTCACCCGTAACGGTGAAAGTATCACTATTCTGCGCGGCGGCCTGCGTTGGCGCGCCATGAAACAGCTTGCGGATGTAGAACACGATTTTTGCTTACTGAGCGTTCCGCGTCTTGATGCACTACCCGCGGAGATCGGAAAAGCGGCGGCATTAATGCTGGGGCAAGAGGTAAGCGCTCTGGGCTTTGAAGGTGGCGTGGGCCTGCAAGTCCGGCGGGGCAAAATCACGTCTGTATACCTCCACGATGGCAATCGCGTGCTGCGCACCTCAACGCCTTTCACATCCGGGGCGAGTGGCGGCGGACTGTTTAACAACGCAGGGCAATTGGTTGGATTGCTCACTTTTCGCCAGCGGGGTACCGATGGAAATTATTTTTCCATCCCTACTGAATGGTTCGTCCCGAGCATCAATAACGCGCCAGGCTACCTTAGCGTTGCCCCACTTGCTTCCGAACTCAAAGCATTTTGGCAGCGCGGGCAAGATAAACTTCCTTACTTCATGCAAGCGAATTCCTTGGCTGTAGATCGCAAATGGGTAGAATTGTTACAGCTCGCCAGCCGCTGGGAACAAATTGCGAAGAACAGCATCGAGCCTTGGCTAGCGCGTGGCAGCGCGTATGCTGGCCTAGCCCGTCCGGATGAAGCGGCTGTTTCCTACCAAGCGGCACTAAAGCTCGACCCCAAGGCGGGCGAAGCGCTCTACGGCTTAGCCAGTATTTATTCGCAACAGGGGTACCGCGACAAATATAAACTGGCTGAACAGCAGCTTCGCTCAATCAATCCTGATTTGGCACAAGACCTAGCAAATGAAATTAGCGTCAAACAGACCCGATCTATTCCGTCAAAAAGTTAACCATGAAACCCATCCACCCCATCGCATCGTCCCTACTCGTGACACTCGCGCTTTTAAGTATCCGCGTGGATAGCCTCGCACAGCAGCAAGTTTCCGACGCCGAAAAACGCGTCTTCATGACGGATCACCTAAAAAGCGTTGCTGGGCCGGCAACCCTCAGCTACCAATTCACGAAGTCGGGCTCGTTTGAACAAGGCTTTCAGGACAAAGTTACCTTATCTGTAAAGGCACCTGCCACCGGCTCGGGGAAGGACTGTCACATTGATTTTCTTGCTGGCGAACGGCAATTCAAAGGCATGCCGGACGTTATCGAGAACGCGACCGGTAATCCCATCATCCTCGCTTTTCTTGAACGTGACTTAAGCGAGATGAAGCGTATCACCAAGGGACAGCCCAATTACTACCGCAAACGCATTCGTATGAACCTGGCGGAAAAAGCGGAGATCCGTCCTGTGACCATCAAGCACGAAGGTAAAGAGTTGCCCGGTTTTGATGTGCTGCTGAATCCTTTTGATGACGATCCAGCCCGCTTGAGGTACGAAAAATATTCGAACAAATCCTATATCATCACGCTATCGGATCAGATTCCCGGTGGCGTCTACAAAATGTACAGTATTATGCGAGAGCGCGCCCCCGAAGCGTCTCCAGGCAAGCCGATGATCGAAGAAACACTCACGTTTACGGGAATCAAGAAATGAACATAACACGCACGCTATTGCTGGCTCTCGTTCTGGCGATTTCCTGCAACGTCTTTGCGGCAAAAACAAAGGTCCACGCGAATAATTACCCGACATTGGATCGTGTCCAATACGTACTGGAATGCGCGCAAAACTATCCAGATAAGCCCCACCAAGAAATGATTTATAAATGTTCTTGTGCAGTGGACGAGATTGCAAAGCAGATCGCCTATGACGATTTTATCAACGCCTGGACGTCTGCAAAGGCCATCACGATCGCCGGTGATCGTGGTGCCATTCGCGAAGACAAGATGGTGAAAAGCATGGCGAAACTGTTCAAGGACAGCCAGGCCAGCGCGCAGAAGACTTGCCTATTTAACTAAGTTAAAGCTGGCGCGCGGCGGATAACGGCGTCGATGCAGCTTTCGGGCACTCCATCGCACAGCGCGATAAAAATAAACCTATCCAGCATTGCCCGCTTGGTTGTTGTTCTGCTGCTATCGATCGGCGCAACCATGGCTGCGCCGTTGTTACCGGTACGTGTGAGCGAAAACGTCTACGCATTCATCGCTGACAACGGCGACATTTCCCTTGCCAATCGAGGTCGCATCGGCAACACTGGCTTCATTATCGGGCCTGAAGGCATCGTTGTAATCGACACCGGCGTTTCATTCCGCCACGCTCAGGCAATGGTTGATGCGATCCGGCGAGTCAGCAAGCTTCCCATCAGCCTCGCCATTATCACCCATGCCCACCAAGAGTTTCTGTTCGGCGCAGCCTACTTTCAAGCTAAGCACATTCCAGTATTGACCCACGTTAAGACAGCGCAATTAATGCGATCGCGCTGCGAAAATTGTTTGCATCACTTAAAGGAAACGTTGGGTGTCGCTGAAATGCGCGGCAGCAAAGTCATTGGCCCGGATCAGTTGGTTGATGGCAGCGAATTTATCAGCGCTGCCGGAATGTCTTTGGAGTTGCACTATTTCGGTTGGGGCAACACCCCAGGTGATTTGACTGTATTCGAGCGTAATACTGGCGTGTTGTTTGCCGGGGGCTTGGTCGACGTGGGGCGCATTCCCGAGCTGCGAGATTCACGCGTGCATGAATGGCACTTGATACTCGGGCAACTCAACGCGCTGCCCATTAACCATATCGTGCCGGGACATGGCTCGATCGGCAACAGAAGGGCGATCAAGCAAATGCAAAATTATCTCAACGCAATTGAACGTAAAGTTCGCGCGCTTTACGGCGATGGCGTGTCGCTGTCGGATGTCGAAAGCAAAGGCGATCTGCCGGAATTTTCACACTGGGCGCTGTATCGCGAGCAGCATCATAGGAATGTCCATCGCGTCTATTTACAGCTTGAACAATCGGACTTAGAAAACTAACCGATCTTCATCGGGAGAATCACCATCTGCTGCCCACGCAGATGCAAAATGCGCTGCATCGTCAAAGAAGTCTGGTTATGCAACCAGCGCGTCAGCCAATTGTCATGAACGAAAATCAGCTTGCTGGCAAAGAAAACCGCGTTGGGAAATTCCCCAGTGACTTGATCGACCAGCTTAGTTAATTCATCAACCCGATCGGTGCCGTAACTCTCGTAGAATTTAGCCGCGATTCCGTGGTGATGGCAAAAATTGACGAAATACTCCAACGTATCTTTAACGCCGCTTTGCAGTTTTTCTATTTGACCTTCTGCCGAGTAGCTCGCTATGTCCACGGCGCCGACACCCAGAAAAACAAAGTTTTTAAAGTTGCCGGGAAACAGTCGTTGCACCCAAAGCAAGGTGTGCATACCAGCGCCTCGATTGCGGCTGACCATGAAAACTGCGGTGGGCGCATCGTTGTCCATCACGGGCGGATTGTCGAGTTTTTCGTAGCTTTGCCCGGAGAAAATTTCTTCGACTTTCTTAAGCTGCTCACGGGTTTCGTCGTAGTGTTTGTGTATCATCAGACATACTGCAACGACCGCGCCGGTGATCAACACGGTCTCCCATGCGCCGTGGCTAAATTTTTCCACCAGTAGCACCACTAAAATGCTGCTGGTGACGGCAAAGCCAATTCCCGACAGGATAAAGCGTCGCATCCATTTGTTTTCCCGGCGCCGTTCCCGCCACCAATAAACACATAATCCAAACAACGACAGGGAAAATGTGAGGAACACGTTGATGCTGTAAAGTACCGCCAGCAGTTCGACTTCGCCGTGGCTCCAAATCAACACGCCTAGCGCGGCGACGCCCATTAAGATCACGCCATTCTTGGTGACCAAACGGCTGGACAGCGAGCTAAATTGATTGGGCACCCATTGATCCATGGACATATTTGCCAGCACCGCCGGGCCGCCAAGAAAACCGGTATTGGCCGCGACGAACAACAGTCCGGCCGTGAGCAACATCGCCAGCGGCAACATGAACGTCGTCCACGGTATGCCGCCGATCGTCCAAGTATCGAGTATCGAGTGGAACACCACCGCGTTGAGGGTCTCGCCCGCAACGGGTTTCACGTCCCACAACATGTACAGCATCAATATACCGGCCGCGGTAAACGCCAGCGACGTGGCCATGTAAAACATCGTCCATTTACCCGTCTGCACGCGCGGCTCGGCTAGAGTGTTGACATTGTTGGACACCGCTTCCAGGCCAGTGTAGGTGCCGCCGCCCTGGGAATAAGCAAGCAGCAAGGTCGAGACGATGAAGAACCAGCCCGTTTCAGCTTTCAGTGTGATCGTGTCATTCCATGTTTGCGGGATCAGGCCCGGCAAGCGGTCCGCGTGGACGACGATGCCATACACAATTAGCACGATATGGATAATCACGAAGCCGATAAAAATCGGCAACAGCACCTTGATCGCTTCTTTCAGGCCGCGCAGGTTGAGCACGATGAGCATCACGATCAGCACTACGCCGACCAAAATCTTGAGATTCTGCGCGCCTAATGGTAGCAGGCTAAAAAGCTGATCCGTCGCACTAGCGATGGAAATCGAAATCGTAAGGACGTAGTCGACAATCAGTGCGGCGCCGGACAACAGGCCCGCCTTGGGGCCGATCAGTTGTGTCGCAACTTTATAGCCGCCGCCACCACTTGGGAACAACTCGATAACCTGGTTATAGGCAAGCGAAATGATGAAGACCGTCAACGCCGTTGCCAGGGCAAGATAGAGGCCGAAGCGAGTATGGCCACCCAAGGCGAGGTAGCCCAGCTCGGGACCATAGGCGGCGGAAGATAGTCCATCCGCGCCCAGCCCGACCCAGGCGAAGAAGGCGATTAACGCGATGTGGCGGCGGGTTTCGGGATTGAACGGATCACGCGGCGGGCCGACGCATAGGTCGCGAACGCTACGGAAAACGCTAGGCGTGGATTCCATTAACGCATAGAGTAAAAATTATATCGCCTGGGGAGCCAATGTCAACGCGGCTCTCCAGGCATGCATCGCCACGATCCAGTCTGGAAGCGCCTGTTGGCAAGATACTTAGCAGTGTTACGAAGTTTCTTCGACGCGGTGCATATGGCCGGGGCGTATGCCAAGCTGCTTAAGCTTGCGGTATAAATGCGTCCGCTCCAAGCCCACTTTGTCGGCGACTCGTGACATATTGCCGTTCTCCAGTTTGATATGGTGCTCGAAATAAATTTTCTCGAACACGTCGCGCGCGTCGCGCAGCGGCAGATCTAACGGGAGGGCTTGAGCAAGAATCTGCTCCGGTGTCTCGGTGGGTGAAAACTGCGGCGCGATCCGCCCCACGTCTTGTGCGGTGATCTCCGTGTCCAAACTGGTGACCGCCAAGGTTCGCACTGCGTTTGACAGCGCGGGTAGATTGCCCGGCCAATCCATGTTGCGCAGCGCGTTCAGTGCGCCGCTGGAGAAATGCCGCGGCGGGACTTCTTTCGGCTCGACTAGTTGTGCCAACATCACCGTGGCAATGTCGAGTATGTCATCGGGATGTTCGCGCAACGGCGGTACCGGCACCGTAATCAAACTCAGTTTGCTGGCGAGATCCGCATCGAATTTTTCCTGCTGCACCAAGCCCGATAACGGCTTGGAACTCGCGCACACTAAACGCACGTTGTTCTTATCAAGCTTAGTCAACAAATGCTGCAGCCCTCGCTGTTCGGTGCGAGACAGACCGGCGATTTCCGAAATGAACAAGATGCCGTCCTTGGCTTCGTTCAATACGGCGAAGGGGTTGTCCGCAAGCCATTCTGTGTCTTCCGGCGCCACCCACGCGGTATTGGGGTGCTGCAGGTGACGCGCGCAAATTTCCATGCCACAGCCTTTTTCGCCCACCAGCAACACGGGAAACTTCCGATTGGCGATTTGCTCCAGGCGTTTTTTCAAATCGGCGATGAGTTGCGATTTGCCCAAGTTACCCAGAGCGAAATTGCCCTTGGAAAACCCTTGGCCACGCAGCAAGGCGCGCTCGACGGTGGCGAGTAACTTGGGCAACGTGATGGGTTTCTCAAGAAAATCAAACGCGCCGACGCGCGTTGCTTCCACCGCCGTATCGATGGTGCCGTGACCGGACATCATAATGACCGGCATGGTCAATAGCCCGGCCGATGCCCATTCCTTGAGCAAGCTAATGCCGTCCGTATCGGGCATCCAAATATCCAGCAATACCAGATTGGGCCGCATCGCCGCTCGCACTAGCCGAGCTGCCGTGGCATTTTCGGCTACCTTGACCTCATAGCCCTCGTCGACCAGGATTTCCGACAGCAATTCACGGATGCCGACTTCATCGTCGACAACAAGAATCTGATTACCCATGCGTGAGCAATGTAGCGCAAAGCACAATAATGGCGGCTTCCTTACAGGGAGAAAATAGGCTGCGGGTGAAATGGTACACTGGAAACCGTCTGTGTGGGGACAAGACATTCGCCGCAGCGCGCGAGTGTACAATTTCCAATTATTCACTATTCCGCCCGCCATGCCCAATCGCCTAGCCCAAGAAACCAGCCCTTACCTGCAGCAGCACGCTGACAATCCCGTCGATTGGCATCCTTGGGGCGCGAATGCGCTCAAGCTCGCGCGGGAGCAAAATAAGCCGATCTTGTTGTCCGTGGGCTATTCCGCCTGCCATTGGTGTCACGTTATGGCACATGAATCCTTTGAGGATGCGGAGACGGCGGCGATCATGAATGAGCTATTTGTGAACATCAAAGTGGATCGCGAGGAGCGGCCCGATCTCGATCAGATTTACCAATCGGCTCACAACATGCTGACTCAGCGTTCCGGCGGTTGGCCACTAACCATGTTTCTGGCGGCGGATGATCAGACGCCGTTTTTTGGCGGGACATATTTTCCCAAAATGCCGCGTTACAACTTGCCGGGTTTCAAAGATCTACTACCGCGTATTGCCACGTTTTACCGCGAGCGGCGCGAAGAAATCGGCAAGCAAAATGCATCGTTGCTCGATGCTTTTCAGCGTACCGATCCTGAGCCGGGTGCTGCCGATGTGTCGTTTTCAAACGCGCTTTTGGATGCGGCGTTTACCTCATTGCAACAATCATTTGATCCAATCAACGGCGGTTTCGGCGGCGCGCCGAAATTTCCTCACCCCGCGGAGATTGAATTCTGTTTGGAGCGCTACGCCAGCTCAGGGGATCACGATGCGGTGCATATTGCCATCACGACGCTGAAGAAAATGGCCTGTGGCGGGATCTACGATCACCTCGGTGGCGGCTTCGCGCGCTACAGTGTGGATCAATATTGGATGATTCCGCATTTCGAGAAAATGCTCTATGACAACGGACCGTTGTTACGGCTTTGCTGCGACGCGTGGCGCGTGACGTCAGATCAGCAATTCAAACAAGTCAGCGCAGAAACCGCCACCTGGGTGATGCGCGAAATGCAGTCGCAGGAGGGCGGATACTACTCCACCATCGACGCCGATTCCGAGCACGAGGAAGGGAAATTCTACGTATGGCTGCCTGAAGAAGCCCGCCAGTCCTTGCTCCCAGAGGAGTATGCCGTGACAGCCGCGCTGTACGGGCTTGACGGGCCGGCCAACTTTGAAGATTACCATTGGCACTTGCGCATCGTCACGCCGCTGAGTGAAGTGGCGCGTGGCTTAGGCATCTCCGAGCAAGTTGCGAGCGAGCGCTTGAACGCGGCGCGCGCCAAGTTGTTTGCCGTGCGCGAACAGCGCATCCATCCCGGTCGCGATGAGAAAATCCTGACCAGTTGGAATGGCCTGATGATCAAGGGCATGGCCCGCGCC
>JBDSJK010000338.1:0-3718 GCA_039917535.1 Burkholderiales bacterium | reverse complement strand
GGTTCAGCCGGACGAATTAAAGCAGGCAGCGTGAGGTTCACGCGACAGGTCGGTTGACAAACGCCGATCTCGCTGATCAGTTGATCGGAGGTAAAGATAGGCATTGGTGAACTCCGTGGGTAGTGGGACAAAAGGATCCAGTTTGGGTTTCGCAAAGACGATTCTAACTCCGGCTGCTTCGACTAATAATTAATTGCGATGAGGTCGGCCGGCCAGATCCCGATCTTCTCCACAATGAGCTGACCTGATGAAAATTCTTGGACTATCCGGCAGCCTGCGGGCCGCTTCCGAGTCTTTGATCTCCTGGCGGATCTTCGGGGTGGTGCGGGCTTGTGGATGGATGCGTGTGCTCATGCTGTCGAACGTTCCGGTGACGTGCTGCAATGGGTGGGCGAGCGCGGCGGGAAGCCCGCGATCAGCTCGTCAAGCACGACCTTGGCGCGGAACAAAGGCATGCTGCGACGAGGAACATGATCGCACGAAACTTGACACCTATCCAGAAGTCAAGCCAATAAGTGATAAAAGATATCATCTTGAGAGTTGTAAAATTTCTTTGTTCTGTCTCGTGCGGGCGATTTTCAAGATTACAATAAAGCCAACACCGGAAGGAGATGGTATGCTAAGTTTAAAGATAGGGTCTTCGTTGTGCATATTTTATTGTTCGCTAGCAATGGCTAATGAAGATTTAAGTACAACTGTTTTGCTGGCCCATGTCGATAAAAAAAATATCGAGAAATCTATTAGCGGAAATGTTTCATCAGGCTATCGACATCAGTTAGCTAGCCAAATGGAACGTATGCTGGATTTCGCCAGAGATCCAAGAAAAATAACTCTTGCCAACATCTCAGACCACATATATGGTGATTTTAATCAAAAGCATTGCGAGGTAAAGGCTACAGGGATTAAGGTTTGCGTTCACACTGATGGGCGTTATCCTTATAAGGCAATACGCATAACGGAGCTTGAAACTCACTCGAAGATTGAAGAATCAGATCACGGCGCCATAATTACGTGGGACCTAAATCCGAAATATGGTTGTTTTCCAGCCAACGAATTTTCGAAAATCTTTGAGAGCAAACCAAATCAGGTGCGGATCCCTATGAGCGATCCTTTTATTTCTAAAAACTACATACCCCCAACGGTGGTTGAGTTTCGAAACTTTAATCCTCGATTGCCGGCGGTCTATGTACAGATGCGATCATCAAGCGGTTGTGTAGCTTCGATTACGTTGTCTTCCATTTTGAAATCTAACTGAAAGAAATCATGACTATAAGAACCCCTACTACTCTTCCAGATATAGTAACCCGCATAAGGGCGTACAAAACTCCACAAACAGCCACTTGGAATGATAACTTCTCTGCAAATGTGACTGCTGTGTATTTCGCATCTCAAAAAGATCATAGTTACTACGCCCCGAAGCCTTTCGAAAATACCATTTCGCCGCCAGGGAAGATTTATATTAATCCCAATGATGCGACCAATCTTGCAAATGTAATTGGGGGCATTCCTTATCATTTAGCTAGCGATGCAATTATTTTGCATGAGATGGGTCATGGTTTTTATGCAACAGAGGTGGGCTTAGGCTATACTACTGATCCCGCGAAAATGTTGGACTGGTGTTTCGGAAGAGAAGCCTATGCTTCAATGTTTGTCTTTAATATTGGGCAGGAGCGAGTAGCGCAAGGTTTGGGGGCATCGATTGTTCCTGGCGTAGATGGCACTCCAGATCTTTACGCTACGATGCTTGCTGCGGTGGCAGGGCTCACGCCTGGTTCGGTCGCTTATAAGAATGCACTGTTGTCAGCCGCTAAAGCAAAGTTCGCCGGATCGACTGCCTATCGCCAGGCATGCACAGCGTTTGCTAATGGAGGCGGATTGCCGCCTTCTTATTTTCCACCCGCTATTCCCATGCCGCCTAGTACCGGTGGCTCGACTCCCGCCCCAGTGCCTGCAAATACTAACGCTGAAGGTCGTCCAAAGATTCCGGGAGGCTACTGGAAGGAATTACCACCAGCCAATCCGAGTGACTAGCACTGATTAATCTGTTAATTATTGTTGATTCTTATAAATCCGGTAATTATCTGGCATCTTCCCTCATAGCCCATAGGTTTATACACATCTCGACAGTCGGCAAATCTTGCCTGACCGGCAATGGAGCGGGCGATAAGTCCGTCTACATTCAAGCACTTACGAAAGTAGTTGTAAACGGTTGAATTTTCAGGTTTACTCTTGGTTTTTTGGCTGGCGCAATAATGACCGAATCGACGCACTGGACGGACGTGGAGTTTGCTGACATGGACCTCGGAGACAGTCGCCTTGACAGTCGCGCCAGGAAGATCATGGCGCGTTTTTCCGACAAACCGTCGGCCAGCATCCCCAAGTCGTGCAATGGCTGGAGCGATACCATCGCCACCTACCGGTTTCTCGAGAACGACGCGGTCGAGTGGCGTGACATCATGGCGCCGCACTGGGCCCAGACGCAGCAGCGCATGGGCGAACACCCGGTCATCCTGTGCTTGCAGGACACCACCGAACTCAACTTCAACGGCCAGCAGATCGAGGGCCTCGGGCCGCTCAGCTATGAAGTCCAGCGCGGCATGTTTGTGCATCCGACATACGCCGTCACGCCGGAGCGGCTGCCACTGGGCGTGATTGACGCTTGGATGTGGGCGCGCGAGAAGGTCAACGCGGCCGGCGTTCGGCCGGGAATCAAGGAGAACGCCCGCTGGATCGAAGGGTACGGGCGGATCGCCGAGATGGCCGCCGAGATGCCGGCGACCCGGCTGGTGTACGTGGCCGACCGCGAGGCCGATATGATTGAGTTGATGAAGTACGCCCATGACTGCGGCACGCCGGCCGACTGGCTGGTGCGCGCGAAGACCGACCGGGCGCTGCCAGACGGCGAGAAATTGTGGGCGCACACGCTCGACGGCGCGCCGGTGGGAGAAATCAGCTTCGACATCGGTGCGCGCGACAAACAGAGGGCGCGTGTAGGCGCCGACGCCGAATTGACCCACCTGCCGGGAAATCACTGACCCAGTCGGAAGGCTCGCTGACCTTGCTAATGCTGGGCCCCATTGATCGCGTATGGGTCAGTCGCGGATCGGCACATGGTTCAATTCTGCGTCGGTGCCAACAAGCAAGTACCTTGGCTGAGGCGGCTCTGGAAACCTACGAATTGAACAAAGGCATGGTGCCAAGGTGAATCAGCATTGACGAAGCTTGAGGCGGTGTAAAACGGAAAGGGCAGAGAGGAGCGCTTTAGGCTGATTCGTGGCGCTGTGGAAGAAGATACACTTCCGAAGTTTGACATGTCGAACAACGAGTTTAATACGACGCTCGGAACCAAAGTTATTCGAGAAAGTCTATTGCATTTCCACCGCCGGCGATGTCGATCCAGCCGCATTTCTACAAATCAGCCAGCGGGATATTGGCCCCCGTCGTACCTGCTTCGAGTGCCGCGATGAGGGCACTTAAATCGTGCTCCATGCGGGCCAGCGTCGCTTGGTCCAACGCCGCCAGTGCATCGGGTAACACGCCCGTGAATGGTGCGGGCGCGTTTTCGAGACGCTCTGTTCCTGCTGCTAATAGGGTCATGGTGACGGTGCGACGATCCGCCCCGTTCTTGTCCATTGAAATTAGCCCCTGAGCCGCCAATGCCTTCACCAAATTGCTCGCGGTGGTCTGATGAACATCGAGCGCACGGGCCAATTCACCC
>JBDSJK010000337.1:0-10217 GCA_039917535.1 Burkholderiales bacterium | reverse complement strand
CCTGGCTCGTTTGGATATGCGCGCGCTCACCACGGTTCGCAGGTGCCAGAATCCCAGGCAACCTCTCAAGTAGTGACACGAAAAGCAGCGCCCGCCATTATCTTCGTCCTTAATCTCTTTCGTACCTAAAGGCGCAGTGCACATTGGACAAGTTAATTTTTGAATTCCTTGCTCCTCAAAAAAACGCCCCGCAAAGGCGGGGCGCATTTGCGGTGGAGCAGGGAAAATTAGTTGCACCGCTAGCCGGTGCTCCTAGTCGCGGGCAACATTAGGTGCGCGGCCTCAGCCCACATCGTCGGGTAGAGATTGATGCTCGTCACAAACAGGCCGCCCTTGCCGCAGGCGTCGTAGATAACGTCGACCGGTTGTTCCACAGTCGCGCCACGGGCTTTGTGGATGGCTTCTTTGACGATTTGGCTGCGTTTCAACACGACTTCGCGTAGCTGCTGCGCAGTCCCGGACGTTTGGAAGTTGTTACAGACCCACCAGGTCATCATTTTGTAATCGCCCTTGATGATCTGCTGCTCGACGTAGATTTTTTCTCCGCTGGGATGCAGTGGGCGGGTGTAGCCCTCCTGGTGGCCACCCATGCGCACGCAGCCCGTGCCGCGTCGACCGCCGACGTTATGGGTTGCGATCACGACATCAAGCAGCGAAGACCCATTGTTTGGGTTCAAACGTCCAGAGCATACTCACTGATCCCATTGATCAAAGATTCCTTGGGTCGCGATTTACCAAGGATCATAGGTGTTGCGCGTGATGGACTAAGCCGTCATCGCCCGGCACGACGAGCTGTTTTTCAAAACCGAAAGTTTGGCACACCCACTCAATTGCCGCGGGCGCGTTGCGGTAACGCAAGCACGGGATGACAGTGGCTTTGGTGTTTTTTGGGATTGAGGACATAGTTCGATCCTTCAAAAAACATAGCAAAATGTAGGGCGGATTAGCGCAGCGTAATCTGCCGTATGTGGCGCCTCAAATGCCGTTCGACGCGATATTCTTGTAGCCTTTGGCACGGGCCACTCTTTAGGCGCGCGGACCAGAAAAAACGCCTCTCATGCGGCGGATTACGCTGCGCTAATCCGCCCTACATTATTTTTTTTATGCCGCCAGGAGCCGCATCCAGCTTGCTTCGTGGCAAGGTATGCCCTGAGACGCGCTCTGTGCTTGTCTCGCAAGGCAGCGCCTTATTTCGTTTCCGTCGCCTCGGTCATGCGATAGTAAAACCCGCTGGGGTCATCTTTTAGCAAGCTCATGGTGCCGTTCATGACGATAGCGTCGGTGGTGTATTTCATCGGCGTTTTGCAGTGCACTTCGATGATGGAGTTGGGTCCGCCCGGCAGGCAGAACGGGCAGCCCGGCGGCACGGCGGAGAGCATGAAGCGTTTGTGGGTTTCGCGCTGCTCGATGGGCATCATGAAGCCGGCAACCTTGATGGGTTTGCCGTCGAGTTTTTTCACGTCTTGGCTGAACACCACTTCGAATTTTGCAGGCGTGTCGTCCTCAGCCGCGACGCCGAACACGCCTCCTTTACCGGGTTCGCCGATGTGGCTCTTGCGCGGGCCGCTGGCGTTGAGGTTCATCAGCTCGGCCTGTTGCAACAGTTCCCACGACGTGAGCCCCGGTGTTTTCGGCAGCAGCGATTGCGCCATACTCGCCTGATCGGTATTCATGGCGTGGGGCGTGGTGTTTTGCGCGGCGGCTTTGCTGTCGCCGGATGTTTTGTATTTTTGATCTTGCGCTTGTGCCGATCCCACTAGGGCTACTATAAAAAATAACGATATGAATTGACGCATGTTTTCTCCTCACTCTTTTGCTAAGGTTTTCGCGATATCCGTGCGGTACGCGCGAATCGCGGGCAGGATCGCCGCGATTCCCCCGACCAGCACGGCAATCGCGATCAACCAAATTTCTTCCATCACCCAGGTCCACCCGGTGAAGGCCATCTGTTGGGTCATATTGAACCACATTCCGAGCGCCTGTGCAGCCATATGGCCGAGCACGATGCCGATCAACGCGCCGGCAAGCGCCAAGATTAGTCCTTGCAGTATGACCAGCGCAAACAGCCATCCGTTCCCCGCGCCGAGGGTGCGCATGATGGCAAGATCGTAGCGGCGTTCATCCAACATATTGGTAAGCGCGATGAACATGGACAACAACGCGCTCGCCATCAGCACGACGGCGAAGGCGCGCAAGGTATCGACGCCGAAGCCCACCAGCGACAACAAGCGCGCCGTTTCGAACGCGGGGGAGGCGGCCTGCATCGCGGTCTGGCTGTTGATCTCGCGTGGCAGCGAGGCCCCGGCCAGCGGCGTGCGGTATTGAATCAGCAGCGACGTGACTTCGCGGTCTTTGTTCTCGTCATGATCCGCATCGTGGTCTTCTTTCGCGCCGTGGTGTTCGTGCATTTTCCACACGCTGTCGATACCTGTCAAAACTAGCCGATCGGCAACGCTGCCGGTTTCTGCCAATATGCCGACCACTTTGAACGGCGACGCCTCATGTTCACCACCGCCTGCACCTAGGCCATGAGAACCGGTGAAGGTGTCGCCGAGTTTCAGTCCCGTTACCTTGGCGACTTTCGCGCCGAGGGTGGCATCCAGCGGCTTAGCCCACAACTCGCCCTGGACCAATTTCGCGTCGTAAAACTTGAGATAGCTGTGCTCCGTTCCGACGATGCGAAAACCTCGAAAGGCATCGCCGAGCGCCAGCGGCACGATGGTTTTAATCATCGGATGTTGGCTGAGTTTTTTTGCGTCCGCGAGGGGAATATTACCGGTTGGCATGTCGATCTGATAAATGCTCGACAGAATCAACTGCAGCGGGCTGCCCTTCGCACCGACTACCATGTCGATGCCCCGGGAATCTTTCGTCAAGCGATCTTCAACCTGTGCGGAAAATAACAACAGCACCACGATCATCGCCACACCCAGGGCGAGCAGAAAAATATTGAGGAAGGTGTTGAGTGGGCGTTCGCGCAAATACGCCCAAGCCAGTTGCCAGAGTTTCATGTTGAAGCGAGCTCCAGGCGGCGCGGAATATGCTGCTTCACGCGGGCATCGTGGGTCGCCACGACCAGCGCGGCTCCGCAAGCATGCGCCTGGGAGCGCAAGAGCTGGAGCGCTTCTCCGGCATGCTTATCGTCCAAATTTGAAGTAGGTTCGTCCGCAATGATGAGCTTAGGCTGGTTGATCACCGCGCGCGCAATCGCCAAACGCTGCGCTTGGCCGTGGGACAATTGTTTTGGTTTCGCTGTGCTGAACGCTGCTAGGCCCAAGCCATCCAGCAACCGCAGTGCGGCGGTTTCATCGGCGGCGCGACCGGACAAAGTCTGCGCCAGCAACAAATTTTGCAGCGCTGAAATGGAGCCGATCAAATGTAATTTTTGCAGCACGATACCGATGTGCTGGCCACGAAAACGATCCAGCGCCGTGCCGCTTAAACTAGACAGGCGGGTGCCATCGATAGTCACGTCGCCTTCGCTCGGTTTCAAGATGCCCGCGAGTATGTGCAGCAGCGTGGTCTTGCCGCTGCCCGAGGCGCCTAGGAGCAGGCATTCTTCACCCGCCGCAATGGCGAAGCTTGGCATATCGAGCACAACGCGCTCGCCGTAGCGATGGCGGATGTCGGTGAGATTTATCATTGCCATTCTGAGCGGTTTATCGCAAAGAATCTGCTGTCACGAGTGAGGCCCAAACAGCATATCCTTCGCCAAAAAACGCCTCAGGATGCCATTTTTTAATGGCCCCTACTTTGCCAAACACGTTTCCAAACCGGCCTGAAACACATCCTTCGGCAAATTGCGGCCAATAAATACCAGCACGCTTTCTCGCTCGGTGTCGTTGGCCCACGGCTTGCCGACATCGCTTGCCATCAGCATGTGCACGCCCTGGAACACGACGCGGGAGCCGTTGCCCTGTGCGTGCAACACGCCCTTATAACGCAACATGTCGGTGCCATAAATTTCCAGCATGCCGCCCAAAAATGTGTCGAGCTTATCCATCAAAAACGGCCGCTTGTCGCGGAACACGAAGGACGCGATGTCGTCATCGTGTTCGTGATGATCTTCGCCCAGAAAATCCGGCTCGATGTTGAGAATGTCGTCCAGGTTGAAGCCACGAATATCGAGAATATCGGCAATATCGGTCTTGCCGAAATGCACGTGCTTAATTTTTGCGCGCGGATTGAGGGCGCGCAGCCGCTCGGTCAACGCGGCGGTTTCTTGCTCGCTGACCAAATCGCTTTTGGAAATCAAGATGCGATCGGCGAAGCCCACTTGCTCCTGGGCTTCGTGATGTTCCTTAAGTTGCATGGGCGCGTGTTTAGCGTCGACCAGCGTCACTACCGCGTCGAGCAGGTAATTCTCATGGACTTTTTCGTCGACGAAAAACGTTTGCGCGACGGGCGCGGGATCGGCGAGGCCGGTGGTTTCGATCACCACGCGATCAAATTTGAGTTCGCCGCTTTTACGTTTGTCTGACAGGTTCCCGAGAATGCGCACCAGATCGCCGCGCACCGTGCAACAAATGCAGCCATTATTCATCTCGATGATTTGCTGATCGCTATCCTGCAGCAGAATCTCGTTATCGATGCCCGCTTCGCCGAATTCGTTTTCGATCACGGCGATGCGCTGGCCGTGTTGTTCTTGTAAAATACGGTTTAACAGCGTGGTCTTGCCACTGCCCAAAAAGCCGGTGACGATGGTAACCGGGATTTGTTCGCTGCTCATGATGTAAATTCCTCGCTTGGTGACAGGCGCAATCGGGTTGCACCGTTATTCAGAAAATTAGTGCGGCTTACACGCCGCGCAACGGCCTTTTACCGTCAGTTCAATCTCGCTTGCTTGATAGCCGCGCGGGACGTTCACAGCAAACGCCGGGCTCAACTCATCAAGACAAAATATCTGGCCGCAATCGTTGCATTTGAAATGGGCATGGTGATGCCGGGTCTGATTCACCAGAGTACCGTAACGCCACACGCGATCTTCCCCCAGCACGCGGTGAGCAAACCGCTGCTCCGTCAGCCATTCCAATACGCGATACAGCGTGACACGGTCGATATGCTCGGATTTTTCCAGCACATCGGCGATATCCTGATGCGCCAAGGGATGATGGGAAGTCAACAATTCCGTCAGCACGCGGATACGCGAACGCGTCACGCGACGTCCGCTGGCGCGCAACAGGTCTTCGGCTTGGCTTACTATATTGGCATTCATATTGCTGCAATTGTATTACAGGAAGTGAACCGATAGCTGCGGATGCCGAGCGGATTTTCTGGGGAACGCTGCGAGCCAAGCGGGGCGCGGCTCCTGGCTTAACTACCGATCTATTTTTTGCTTACTACCGCGATATTTTTCCCGCGCCGCAACTAACACTTCAGTGACCAATGCGATATCCGCATGATCCATGCGGAATTCATCGAGTTGCGCGAGTCCGAGTGGGCCGGCCGCTATCAACTCCTTATATTCCAAAATTAGGCGCTGACGTTCGTCGGGGGTGTAGAAGGTCATCATCCGTTGCGAGGCTTGAATGATGGCCAGAGAGTGTTGGATGGATTGACAGTCCTCCACAAGGCTCTTGAGTTGAGCGAGTTGATGTTTCAATTATTATCTCTTTTGTTTTTTGTTTTTGCGTTGCGTTTCCTTAAGATTAGACGCTGGGCGGACTAACGCAAGCGCGTTGCCACACCGGTGATCGTGTCATAGGCGCCAAAACAAACAAAATTTAGCCGTTGCTAACGTCAGCAATATACTATAATGGGAATTATTCGCATTACCGTTTGATATTTTTTCGCAAATTTTCAAACTACATTTGGTCACTGGACGCCCACTATGCAACTTGCCCTGAATCAGCGCGGAACCCACGCGCCGGCGCACAATAACAACCAGCGACCAGAGGAAATAATGGCTAATAACCAACAACAATCCATCAGCCTTGCGGATTTACCGTTACAGCAATACGCTACGGTGTGCGAGGTGTCGCGCCCAAGCCAGTCGGATGATCAAGCGTTGGTGCAGCGACTGATGGAAATCGGCTTTGTGCCGGGCGAGCGCATCAAAATCATCGCCGTTGGACACCCCGGCCGGGAACCGATCGCGGTGCGCGTTGGGCATACCACTTTCGCGCTACGCCGTTTTGAAGCCGATTACATTCGCGTAAGTATCGACGCTGATTAGCATGAACGCCGCAACCGATAGCGCTTTGCACGTTGCTCTGCTGGGAAATCCCAATTGCGGCAAGACGGCGCTGTTTAATTTGCTCACGGGCGCGCGGCAAAAAGTCGCCAATTACGCGGGCGTTACCGTCGAACGCAAAGAAGGCACGTTCACCACCGCATCGGGCAAGCTGGTGCGCCTGTTGGATCTGCCCGGCGCTTACAGCCTCAACGCCATGAGTGCCGATGAGACCATCACCCGCGACGTGATACTCGGTTCGGCCAAAAATGAACTCCGCCCGGATTTGTTGGTCTGCGTGACCGACGCGACCAATCTCAAACTCAATCTGCGCCTGGTCATCGAGGCCAAGCGCCTCGGCCCGCCGATGATACTCGCGCTGAATATGAGCGATGTGGCAAGGCGGCGCGGGGTTGAAATCGATATTGCCAAACTAGAAAAAGAACTGGGCATACCGATAGTCGAGACGGTCGGCGTGCGCCACGGCGGCGCCAATGACCTTATCAACGGCATCGACAGCCACGTTCGCCGCAGCGGCCTGCCGGCGCCGATCTGGCAAGCACCGAACATCAACGATGTGTTGACGACCCAGCAGGAAGTCCGGCGTGTGCTTACCGCAGCGGTGCGCGAACCATTGGTCGATACGCAATGGGACGATGTAATTGATCGCGTCGTGCTGCATCCCGTTTGGGGCATGTTGGTGCTCGGCGCGACGCTGTTCCTGATGTTTCAAGCGGTGTTTAGCTGGGCGCAACTGCCGATGGATTTGATCAAATCCGGCGTCGAAGCTGTGGGCGGTTTTGTCACGCAATTAATTCCCTCGGGCATGTTACGAAGTTTGCTGGTGGATGGCGTGATCGCCGGGGTGGGCAGCGTGCTGGTGTTTCTGCCGCAGATTCTGATTTTATTTTTGTTCATCCTGGCGCTGGAAGAATCCGGTTATCTGCCGCGCGCGGCGTTCCTGCTGGATCGCATCATGGGCACCGTGGGCCTGTCGGGCCGCTCGTTCATTCCGTTGCTGTCGAGTTTCGCCTGCGCGATTCCCGGCATTATGGCCACACGCACCATTAACAATTGGCGCGACCGGCTCACCACCATCATGATCGCGCCGCTGATGACCTGTTCTGCGCGGCTGCCGGTTTATGCGCTCATCATCGGCGCATTTATTCCGCAAAAAACTGTCGCCGGATTATTCAATATTCAGGGGATTGTACTATTTGCGCTGTATTTCGCCGGCATCTTCAGCGCCATGGCCGTCGCCTGGGTGTTCAAACTCTGGCAGGGCAAAGCGGTGCATCATCCGCTGTTGCTCGAATTGCCTTCTTACCACTGGCCTAACCTGCGCAACTTGGTCATCGGGCTGTGGGAACGGGTGTGGATTTTCTTAAACCGCGTCGGCACGATCATTTTGACCTTGATGATCTTGCTGTGGTTTTTGTCGACTTTTCCCGCGCCACCGGAAGGCGCAACCGGGCCCGCGATCCAATATTCCCTGGCGGGCATCATCGGCCGCGCGTTGGAAGTGGTGTTCGCGCCCATCGGCTTTAATTGGCAAATTTCCATCGCGCTGATCCCCGGACTCGCCGCCCGCGAAGTGGCTGTCGGCGCGCTCGGCACGGTGTATGCCCTGTCGGCTGCGGGTGATCAAGTGGCCGATCAGCTCACGCCAATGATCAAGCAAACCTGGTCCCTGGCCACGGCATTTTCGTTGCTCGCCTGGTACGTGTTCGCGCCACAATGCATGGCGACGCTGGCCGTCGTCAAGCGCGAAACCAACTCCTGGCGCTACGTCTGGCTCATGGCGGGCTATTTGTTCGGCCTCGCCTACCTCGCCTCGTTCATCACCTACCGCGTCGCCCTGGCGCTGGGAGCCTGATATGCTGCAAGCGCTAATCGTTTATGCAATTGTCACCTCGGCAGCGCTGTACGCCGCCTGGCGCTGGACGCCCATCTCCACCCGCGCGAACATCGTCTCGCATGTTGTGTTATTCGCAAAACGTCACGGCTTGTCGAAGGATCAAGCGGAGCGTTGGCAAGCCCGCGCCTCGGAAAAAGTAGGCTGCGGCAGTTGCGGGCCATGTAAGGCTTGTAAAACCGATACGGCCAAGACGCCCGACCATATTGCCTCGTAGGGCATATGCCTTGGAGAGGAGCTCTGTTATTGGCTTTCCGGGTAGGGTTTAAATTGCGGTAGGGTGGATCAAGGCGCGCAGCGCCGGATCCACCAAAACACATTTGATTGATGGTAGGCCCGTCGCACTTGGCCTATTCTACATAGCTGCGCGAATTAATTTAGGTCAGACGTCTTATGGTGTTCTTAGTGCTTACTCGGCGCAGCTATGATGAATTACTTTTGCTTGTCGGCCATGTACCGTCGCCAATTTGGGTCAACCTCAATGTACTTACCCGTGCTGAGATAGAAGAACTCAGGCAGTCTGGCGTCGAAGTCACCAGCTTCACGCAACTCATTGATCCGACTGTTTCCGAATTCATCGAGGACGCATTAGATTCCATCCGGGAACATCATCCCAACGAAATTATCTGGGTGGAAAACATCTCTACTCTCTAACCGATGGCCTTACAGAAATCGTAGCCCGTATGGAATGAAATGAAATACGGGGATAAACACTATCGCCTTCACGGCGACATCCCCGGAGTACGCGTCGCTTCGTCCGGGCTATATTTATTCATTCGAGAACAACCAAACTCGCCTTCTCCATCACAACACCGCCACGATCATCATTCCAAGTGCAGACGATTTCACCCGACACACTCGCCACAACAAAAAACGCCAAATAGGGATTCGCGGCAACGGCGGGATGCAACGTGGCGCGAAAAATTTCGTTGCCGTTGTAGGTGCAGACAAACGTGTTGATGATGTGACGGGGAATTTTGCGGCCGAGTTCATCTAGGCGAAAGCCCGATTCCATCGCATGTTGCACCAATGCGCGAATCTCGATGATCTCACCTTTGTGGGCTTTTTCCGGCAAGCGAATTTTTGCGTTTGCCATGAATCAACCGCACCCCGAGGTCGACACGTCAACGGCCATAGCCGCCGACCAAAGCGAGCCGTCGTTCATTTCAGCGATGGCGATGACCTGTTGCGTCGAGGCAAGACGCACCCGCGTCGACACCCGCGCGCGGCCGTTGTGCGGGCCGAGTTGAAACTCCACAATCTCGGGTAGTGGGTTAGTCTCGGAAAAAAGCGCGATGCCTTTGACGTAATCCTGCGCGGTCATGGGGCTTTCCACGTCGATGGTCACGGGCACGACAAAACCGTTTTCCGCGATGCGCGGAATGTCGAGTTTGACTTTGCCCGTTGCAATCGGACGCTCGCCATATTTCGCTTTGATGGCGGCGGCCAGGCTTAGCGGTGTTGCGAATGACGGCCGTACACCGACGAGCATTAGAGCGGTTGCGCCGAGTAAGCGCCGCCGCAAGACTAACGCATTAGGCAAAGCTGAAGCCTAAGTGTCGTAACGGTAATGAGCGAACACGTTCGCCCGTCGCGGCGAAAATGGCGTTCGCCAGCGCAGGCGCGACGGCTGCGATGGGCGGCTCGCCAACGCCACCCCAGAAGCCCCCACTGGGCATGATGATGGCTTCGATCTTGGGCACGTCCGCCATATGCACAACAGGGTAGTCGTTGAAATTGCTTTGCTCGACACGCCCGTTTTTGATGGTGATTTCTTCGAACATCGCCATGCTCAGCCCCCACACCACACCGCTTTCGATTTGCGCCATCACCGCGTCGCGATGCACGATGTAGCCGGGGTCGATGGCGACGATGACGCGCTTGATGTCGAGCACTTTTTTATCCTTGACCGATAACTCGACGGCCGCTGCGGTGAAACTGCCATAGGCGTCCTGCACCGCGATGCCGCGATACACACCCTTATCCGGCGCGCTGCCCCAACCCATCGCCCTCGCGACCGCGTCGAGCGCGGCGAGATCTTTGGGTTTCTTCACCAGCATCGAACGGCGAAATTCGTAGGGATCTTTGCCGGCGGCATGGGCAATTTCGTCTATGAAACTTTCGCGGATG
>JBDSJK010000336.1:0-6002 GCA_039917535.1 Burkholderiales bacterium | reverse complement strand
GCAAAAAGACAAGGAATGGATCGTGCCCGAATCCATCCAAGAGGAAATGCGCCAGGCGGGCAAGGAGGTGCTGACCCACGTGTCGCCGGGGCCGGAGAACCCGCTCGGTCGACATTGGATCGGCTTGAGTCTGAAGAACATCGGCATCCACGGCACAATTGCGCCTCCGAGCGTGTATCATTTCCAATCACACGGCTGCATTCGGCTGCATCCCGACGACGTCGCCGAGTTGTTCGCCAATGTGGCGGTCGGTGAGGCTGGAGCGATTGTCTATCAGCCGCTGCTGATGGCCCAGGTTGATGGGCGCCTGTATTTGGAAGTACAGCCGGATATTTATAAACGTGCTGCCAACCCGACAGCGACCGTGCGCCGCATAGTCGCGGCGCAGCAACTCGACACGCTGGTGGATTGGGCGCGAATCGACGCCGTGATCGCGGAGCAAGCAGGTTTGGCGCGCGATGTGGGGCGAGTACAATCGCAAAATACCGAGGACAACTGATGACGAAAGTATTGCGACGGCAGTTCATCAAATACGGAGCGCTTGCGGCAGTGACCGGCATGGTGCCGCGCTCAGCACAGGCGCGGGCGCAAACACCGGAATGCCGGCTCGCGTTTTACAGTACCCACACCGGCGAAAGCCTCGATGTGGTGTATCGCATCGGCGATGACTATATCGCGGAAGCCCTCGCGCAGATCAATCATGTGTTGCGCGACCATCGCAACAATGAAGTGCAAGCCATGCGCCCCGAGTTGCTCGACCTGCTCCACGCGCTAAGCACACGCCTGGAGGCTGCCACGCCATTTCAGGTGATCTCCGGCTACCGTTCGCCGGATAGCAATCGGCTACTCGCCGCGCAAAATGAAGGGGTGGCCAAACACAGCCTGCATACGGAGGGCAAGGCGATCGACATTCGCTTGCCCGGCTGCGATCTTCCGCTATTGCATCGCGCGGCGATCGCGCTTCGTCTGGGCGGCGTAGGCTATTACGCGCGCTCGGATTTCGTGCATGTGGATATTGGCCGCGTGCGTTATTGGTAGCGTTGCCATCTCACGAGTGTTCCCGAGGGCATTGCGCCAGAAGCCGCGCCAGATGACCTTCTCCAGCCAATGCTATGAATTGGCCTCGAAATGATTCACACCGATGCGTAACACGCTGATTAACCCAATACTGAAGGCCATACTACCGTGGCTAGTGTTGGCTTTGTCGTTGGCGTGTACGCTGATTGCTTGGCATTTACTGCGTGAGGCGAGCAACGCCAAGGCCAGCGCGGCCTTCAAGTCTGACGTGCAGCAAAGCGTCGCACAAATCGAACGGCGCATGGCGGAATATGTCGGACTACTACGCAGCGCCGCCGCCCTAGTCGCGGAGTCACACGATATCGCCCGATCCGACTGGCGCGAATATGTCGACTACCTGAAGATCGATAAGAACTATGCCGGCATCCAAGCGATAGGCTATGCGCCGATGATCGCACCGACGGAGGTCGAGAGCCTAGTAACGCGTATTCGAGCCGAAGGTTTTCCCGGCTACGTAATACGGCCACCCGGTGTGCGCGAACGATACGCGCCGATCATCTACGTCGAACCTTTTCAGGGTGCTAACTTGCGTGCGTTTGGCTACGACATGCTATCCGAGAACGTACGCCGTGAGGCGATGCTGCGCGCGCGCGACAGCGGCGAGACGGCGCTTACCGGCAAAGTGACGCTCATTCAGGAAATCGACCAAGCAAAGTCCCAGGCAGGCGCACTGATTTACGTGCCGGTGTACTACAAACACATGCTGCAAAGCAACGCAGCGCAAAAGCTGCAGGCGTTGCGCGGTTATGTCTATGGTGCGTTTCGCATGATCGATCTCATTACCAATATCGTCAATCAAAGCGCAGAGGACATTGACATTGAGATCTTTGACGGCAAAAGCGCTAAGCCCGAATCAATGTTGTACGATGCCGATGACAAAATACATTCGTTCGTCACCGATCCGCCAAGTGGTCTGTTTGCCACGCAGCGCATCGTCGTTGCTGGCCGCCCTTGGACTGTCAACTTCTTCGCGAAGCCGCAGTATTCCCGTTCTCTGTACGGTTTAACGCCTCCGGTCACCTTACTGGGGGGCGGTGTCATCAGCTTGTTGCTGTTCGGACTGGTGCGAGCGCAGGCGAACACCCGTGTGCGTGCCGAAGCATTGGCAAGTGACATGACCTCGGCGTTTGAGGAAAGCCAAGCACGTCTCGACGGCATCATCCGTGGTGCCACCGAGGCCATCATTACCACCGACGAGAAGCAGACCATCGTCATGTTCAATCCTGCCGCAGAACGCCTGTTCGGTTGCAGTGCCGAGCAAGCAATCGGCTCACTACTCGATCGTTTCATTCCCGAGCGCTTTCGCGGTACACACGGCCCACACGTTGAACACTTTGCGAAGACCGGCGCGTCAACGCGAGCTATGGGTACCGACTTGGACTTGTTTGCTCTGCGTAGCGACGGCTCGGAATTTCCAATCGATGCCTCAATTTCCAAAGTCGAGTTGGACGGCAAGAAGTTCCTGACCGTGCTACTGCGCGATATTACGCGGCGCAAACAAGCGGAGCAGTCGATTCGGGAGGTGCATCAGTTCAATGAAGAAGTGATGGCTAGCGTGAATGAAGGTGTGATCGTCTATGATCGTGATCTCCGCGCGATGGTATGGAACCCCTTTATGGAAACGCTCACTGGACTAAAGCGCGAGCACGTGCTCGGCAAGCACATCTATGAAATATTTCCGGCACTGCGTGATTCTCCAGTGCACGATACCCTGCAACGGGCGCTGGCCGGTGAGGCAACATCCCCGAGCGCACCAATCGGTAGCTATCGCGGCAGCGCCATGTTCTTGCCGGCGGTTTCGCGCGAGGCGTTGCGTGACGATCCATGCATCGCTTGGACGGTCGCCGCGTGGGCCCCACACCGCAATCAACACGGCCAGATCGTCGGCGTTATCGCGACGGTCACCGACATCACCCAGCTTAAGCAGAGCCAAGACATGGTGCAGCAATCCAACGAAAAACTTCGACAACTCTCCTCTCACCTCGAATCGGTACGCGAAGCGGAACGCACGCGCATCGCGCGCGAAATTCATGACGAACTAGCGGGTACTCTCACCGGTATTAAGATGGACTTGAGTGCAGCGAGCGACATGACCAAGGATATCCCTGCGTTGCAGCAGAAGATGTCCAAATCCACCCAGCTAATCGACAATGCTGTACAGACAACGCGCCGCATTATCAACGATCTCCGCCCCAGCATTCTCGACAACCTGGGCGTGTGGGCGGCGATCGAGTGGGTAGCGCAAGATCTGGCTAAGCGCGCAAACCTTCGCTGTGAAGTGACCAGCGATGATGGCGTCGCGGAGATCGAGTTGAATCCAGCCAAGAACACGGCCTTGTTTCGTATTGTGCAAGAATCATTGAGTAATGTATGGCGTCACGCGGAGGCCACGCGCGTTAAAGTGCATTCGTGTCTAGAGGCGCAACACGTGATCGTCGAGATTGCCGATGACGGCAAAGGCTTGGTAGAAGCGGACTTAATAAAAACGGGCCATTGGGGCGTAATGGGCATGCACGAGCGCGCAATGGTCCACGGCGGCCAAGTCAGTCTGGTCAGCGCAATTGGTCGCGGCACCACGGTACGCGTGCAGATGCCGTTGCACGACTAAGCGGTTGCCTAAGCTTCGATGAGCGCTCCGTTGACGTCAAATAACTCTGCTCGCCGATAGGATTTTAGCCAGCGCCTCCCGCTGAATCGTGCCGATGCAATCGTAGGCCCAACTGAGTGATTCGGCCATTTCAGTATCTACGTTCGCGCCCATCTCAACAAACATGCTGGGTCGCGCTATGGGGTAGCATTGGCCTACCAAGGGCTTTGGCGGATTGCGCGTCCGCAGGCACATAGTATGGGTGCTTCGCTCGCTCCACGAGATCCGTCGCCTGAGTGCGCGAGGCACAAGGTCCTAAGAACTGCGCGGTTACGTCGTAGGTTAAAGTACCTGACTGCGTGTCCCACAACACAGCGTAGTATCCGCGCGCCAGCCCTTTATCGAAGTCAGTTTCATAGGTGCGGGGTTTACTGGGTGGCCGCGTTTGAGGTGTTGGAATCCAAGGGGGTAGATGTCATTCTTGCCAACGCCCGTGAAGCCCGCGCGGTGCCGGGCCGCAAGAGCGACGTCAACGATGCCCAGTGGCTGCAATGCCTGCATGCCTGCGGGTTACTTCGTGCAAGCTTTCGCCCTGGGCGCGAGATCGCTGCACTGCACGTTTACTTGCGCGCGCGAGCGGCAACTTGACTATGCTGCGGCGCACATCCAGCACATGCAAAAAGCGCTTACGTTCATGAATCTGCAACTGCACCACGTCATCGCCGACATCACTGGGGTCACCGGCATGAAGATCGTGCGCGCGATCGTGGCGGGGGAGCGCGACCCCAAGCGACTCGCTGAGCTCAGAGATGTGCGCTGTCGAGCGAGTGTACAGACGATTTGCGCCGCGCTGTCCGGCAACTACCAGCCTGAACATTTATTTGCACTCACGCAGGCGGTATCGTTGTATGACTTCTATCAACGCCGCATCGCTGAATGCGATGTGCAAATTGAGGCGACGGTGGCGGCGCTAAACGCCACGCATTTGATACCCGAAGCGCCTCTGCCGAAAGCGAAGCACCGCACCAAACAGCCTAACGAAGTGAACTTCAATGTGCGAGCTGCCCTGTACCAACTTACTGGCACCCATGTAACGCAAATTGAGGGCATTGGGCCGTTTCTGGCGTTACGACTGGCGCTGAGTGCGGCACCGACCTATCGCGCTGGAAGAGCGCCAAGCACTTCACCTCATGGCTAACGCTGGCGCCAGGATGCAAGACTAGTGGCGGTAAAGTGCTCTCGGCGCACACCCGAAAGACCTCCAATTCCGTCACGTCACACCTGCGTTTAGCAGCAGTGACGGTGGGGCGAACCAACACCGCCTTGGGTGCCTTCTACCGAAGGCTAGCCGCACGAATCGGCAACGCCAAAGCGGTCACTGCAACGGCGGGAAAGATTGCTGTGCTGTTCTACAACGCGATGCGCTACGGCATGCATTACATAGACCCTGGCGCGGACCATTACGAGCATCAATATCGCGAACGTGTCATCAAACAGCTGCATCAACGAGCAGCAGAATTTGGATTCGCGCTCTTGCCGCAGAACACCGATGTAGTCGCATAAAGGCTGTAGTGTTTCTTAGGAAGCGGCGGCGTACTTTGCCTGGAGAGCAAGTGAAGTACGCCTTTGTCCAGAACGAGCTGCGTGGGTATCCACTTTTGCTAGCGTGTGAAACGCTAGGCGTATGCGTCTCGGGTTACCACGCCTGGAAGGATCGGGCATCGGCGCCGCGCACGCTCGAACAGCAGCACTTGCTATTTTTGATCAAGGCCATTTACAACGGTTCCGGTGGTGTGTACGGCGCCCCACGGATTTATGCCGTGCGGCAAGCTGAACACGGTTATCCCGAAAAGGGGACAAGTGAGGGCAGCCTGAATCGAATTAAAGCGTTAATGCGCAGCCACGGCATTCGCGCCAAGACGGGGCGGAAGTTTAAGGCGACCACCGACTCGAATCACCCGAATCCGATCGCGCCCAACCTGCTGGCGGACCCCCAACACCAGCCGACTGGACCGAATCAAGCGTTCGTTAGCGACATCACTTGCATTCATACCCAGGAGGGTTGGCTATATCTTGCTGCCGTGATGGATCTATATACTCGAGCTATCGTCGGCTGGGCGCTCAAACCGAGGATGACGGTGGACCTGGTACTGGACGCGCTCACGATGGCGTGGTTTCGCAAGCATCCCGAGCCGGGCGCGATCTTCCATTCCGATCGTGGCAGTCAGTACGCGGCCTAAGGCAATGCGCAAAAGCATCAAGCACTACCGTCTTCGGCCGAGCATGAGCGGAAAAGGAAGTTGCTTCGATAATGCGGCAATGGAAAGTTTTTGGAAAA
>JBDSJK010000335.1:0-4948 GCA_039917535.1 Burkholderiales bacterium | reverse complement strand
CAATTACGTCGGCAAGGAAGGCGTAATCTTGCGCTACGTGTTCTGGCATTCCATCGCGCTGGCCTGCCTGGTAGGTATGCTGGTGATGCTACAAGCTTATGTCTGGCCGTTTACGGCGATGGTGTTGAAGCCCTGATAATTCCCGCCGGGAATATGTTTTCGCTCGGCTTCCCAGTGAGGCCGAGTTGTTTTAATGTAGAGAAATTTTGATGAGCACGGCGCCTCACGCCCGTTATGCTTCTCATCACATCGTCGACCCTGGCGTTGTCCTCGCCGAGATGGTGCGCGTGTGCAAACCGGGAGGGTGCGTAATGGTGATCGATTCGGCACCGGAAATAAGCCGGGCCGACAGCTTTAACAGCAGCGAATTGATACGTGATCCTTGCCACACCCGTGTATTGCCTGCTGAAGAGCTGACCTACCTGATATCCCATGCGGGATTAACTATTTCAACCCGTAAGCTTTATGCATGGGAAGTGCCGGCACAAGGCTTGATCGAGCGATCATTTCCGCTGCCCGCAAACAAGTTCGGGCGAGTTACGAGCAGGATGTAAACATGGATCGTATCGGCATGAACGCACGGTATATCGATCAAGTCTTGCGCGTCACCTTCCCTACGCTGATAGTGGTTGGCCAGAACACCTCCTAGGAAACCTCTGCGGAGTCGCGCGCCCAGGCCAAATCAGGCCGCCGCACCGGGCACGCCGACTCGAACGCACGCGCCGCGCGCAGCACGAGCGCATCAGCGAACATCGGAGCGACGATCTGCACGCCGATGGGCAGGCCGTCTTGCGTGAGCCCGCAGGGCAGCGAGATTGCCGGCTGTTGCGTGAGGTTGAACGGGTAGCTGAATGGCGACCAGCCTAGCATCGCCTGTGGGTCCATCGCGGTGTGGCCAGCCGGGCGTGCATCAAATGCCGGCACCGCGACCGTAGGCGTCACGAGCAGGTCCCAGCGTTGCATGAACTGCCGCATTAGCGAGCCGAGCGCGCCACGCTTAAGGTTGAATTGCTGCACCTGCAACGCAGTAACCGCCTGGCCAAGCATCGCCTCGGCGCGAAAGTCCGGGTCAGTCACCGCTTGCTGCTCTGGCGTGAGGGTATTCCATATCGACCATGCGCCGACGAACCACAAGCCAACTGTGATATCAATCGGATCTTCGAAACCAGGGTCCACGGCCTCCACGTGGGCGCCGAGCGATTGCAAGGTCTGGACGGCGGTCTCCACTGCAGCGGCTACTTCGGGATGCACGTTGCGCGCGTAGCCGAGCGTGGGTGAGAACGCGATCTTCAAGCCGCGCACGCCATCTTCTAAGCCTACGCTGTAGTCGCTGCCGTCGGGTGGCAACGAAGTCCAGTCGCGGGCATCGGGCCGCTTCAACACGTTCATCATTAGTGCGGTATCGCGCACGCTCATCGTATGCGGACCAACATGCGCCACGCTGCCAAATGGCGACAGCGGGTACGCCGGCAGGCGGCCAAAGCTGGGCTTCATGCCCACGTTGCCGCAAAACGCCGCTGGGATGCGCACGCTGCCCGCGCCGTCGGTACCCACCGCCAGCGGGCCCATGCCGGCGGCCACCGCCGCCGCCGCGCCACCCGACGAACCGCCGGGGGTTTTCGCCAAGTTCCACGGGTTACGCGTGATACCGGTCAGCGCTGAGTTGGTCTCGCCCTTGCAGCCGAATTCGGGCGTGCAGGTCTTGCCCAACAAGACGGCGCCGGCTTCGCGCAGCCGTGCGCTCACGGGCGCATCCACGTCCCAGGGCTGATGGAGATCGACCGTGTGGCTGCCGCGCCGCGTGGGCCAGCCGCGCGTGAGGATAAGGTCTTTGATCGACGCGGGCACGCCATCGAGTTCGCCGCAAGGCGTTTTCGCGAGCCAGCGTGCTTCGCTCCCGCGCGCGACGGCCAGCGCATCGTCGGCAGCGATGTGGCAGTAGGCGTTGAGCTGAGGATTAAGCTGCCCGATACGATCAAGCACCGCACGGGTTGCCTCCACCGGCGAAGCTTGCCCGGTGCGAAACAGTTGCAGCAGTTCGGTGGCCGTGCAATCGGCTAATTGCGAGCGCATCAGGATCTCCTTGGGATGTTGTTGTTAAACTCGATAGAGGGCATTTTGCCGCGGTTGCAGGCATAACCGCAACTCGCCGTGGGTTGTCTAGGGATAGAGTATGAATAAAACCGAGAAGTGATTATTCGACCACACCCCCAAAAAAATGAGCCCAAGCAAGGAGCTTCGGCTCATTCTAGCGACCCGCCCCGGCACCAAGCTTGCCGGGGCGAGACTAGCTTTTACTATCAATCGTCGTTTTCGATCTCGATCTCAGTGGCGTCCAACGCGCTGGGCGTGCCATCATTTGCGACGACACCCTTGGCCTTTAGCAGTGTTGTCCCAATGGGGGTTAAGTCGCTAAAAAGCGTGCTGAGGGTTAGGGGGTCATTGAAATGCGTACTGGATCCGATGTTAACCGTTACGCCCAGTATAGTAAAAGCGCTGCTCGGCGCTTTACTTGTCAGCGGACCTTGCACCGACACGAAATCACGGGATTCCACACGCTCGATGCGGGTCGCCGTCAAGGTGTCGTCGGCCGCGACTTTAAATCCACGTATCGCCACACGATCACCGACTAGCAGCACGGTACCGAAATTCTCCTTGTTGAAAGGACGGGTACGGCTCACCTTATCTTCAAACCGAGTGAACTCGTTAACGTTGAAAGTCACACCCAGCGCGGTAATGGAGTCGGCTCCCAGGCTCTGAATCGGTGCTTCAACGCGGATGCTGGACTCCTGCTCATTTTTGGCTTTAGTCGGGACGAGTATGCCATTCACCATGACGCCCTCGACTTCGATCTTCTGACCCGCCGCTAGCGCGCCAAAGCCCGGCAGATTGCTGCCATCCACGGTAATGCCGTTGATGACAAAGGTCTTGGTGTCGATGGTATTAATAATCGATTCGATTATCCCTTCGATCTCGATTTTGTGGCCATCTCTCGTCTGCAGACGGCTGTTCTTTACTCTAACTTTCTGCGCCACCAGCGTATCGCCGAGGATGGCGGGGGTAAGCTTGGTCTTCACCGCGACTAAATCGTCGCGCTTGAGGATCGTTCCATTGGGCGTTATGAGCGCAGGCACGGAGGCGAAATCAATAACTTGGGCATTGATCGTGAAGGTCGTGGCGCTCAAGTTGCTGATCTTGCCTTTGACCTTGAGCGTTGTGACACCTCGCTGGAAATTCTTTTTCTGAATCAAGGTCGCCAAGATCGAGCCGTCGGGCTTACTGAAGCCACTTACCTCGACAAAGTCGGAGGGAGCCAACCCGGTGATATCGGTAATAAGCGCGTTGCTCCCATCACGGCCGGTGAACGAGGTTTGCGCGTCCACTAACACCGTTTGGCCCAGCACCAGTAAGGTGCTGTTGGTTCGATTGACCGTTTGTACACGGCCCGTTACGATTTTTTCAACGCGTATCTCATTGGCGTGCCTACCATTGCCGCGCGTTTCGTTTTCGACCTCGACAACCATACCCACCTCAAGGTCATCACGCGTACCCGCCTTGTCGCCACTGCTGGAGGCATCGTCCTCATCGACCAGCAAAATGTCGGTGCCGTTATCGTCAAACCTTACACCGTTGACGACAACGCTGCCAAAGCCGGTAATGACTCCGCTGGAGGTGCCGGCACTCGTTCCACCGCTTGTGCCACCGCCACCGCCGCCGCCGCAGGCGACGAGAAGCGCGGACAGGGCCAACGCGGTTAATAGTTTCCAATAGAAGCTGCGTATCATGTTGAAACTCCTTTCTTAGGTAAGTTTTACTCTTAACTCTTCGCGTCAGCTTGCAGCGCTTGGCGACAGTACAAGGTGACATCAATTTACATCTATCTGTTTCTGGGCACATTTTCTGGTCGGCCCCTATTTTGTAGGAAATTTTCCCACATAATTAGCTTAAATGCAAACACAGACTTCGTCAACCACTGTTTATTGGGTCATGTTCACAGCAGAGCGATGTTGCATGCTGCACTATGATGATTAAATGGCAATAGGAAGATATTAATAATCAATTGGTTGAACACCCCCATCGGCTGAACAGCGCAAGGGGGTGTTGTTGTACCAAGCCAAACCAGTAACAGAGTCGAGAGCCAAAGTATCTGTACATTCCGATCGAGGTATGAGTTTGAGCGGGTTGGTTTATGAGTGCGTTCAGGCGGCTGTTTTCGATCGCTTAAGAATGGTTTTGAAAAGTGCTATCCGAGCATCGTTCAGACGCTGTGCGGCTTCATTATCACTGATTGCCGAGGCGTGTGCATCGAGTTGTTGGAAAGTGATTTCTGGTTTAAGGAATTGCTCAGCCCAGTGCAGTGATTTGAGTTTCTCGTAGGGCGTCATCATCAGTGGGTAGGGGTAGCGCTTGCGCTGGCGACCGTTGGCGTCGGTGATGGTTTCGGCGAACGTATTGATGGGGTAGACGCCTTTGACCCCGTCCTGATCGCCTTGATGGACGCTGTCCACGCGGAGGTAGCCGGGTTGGTGGTTGGGGCCCGGCGCGCGTCGTTCGCCGATAGGGATCGTCACCGGCCGGGTCTTGATCCCTACCGGGCGGTGACGCTGATAACCGGTCTGCTTACGCAGGTTATACACTTGTACCCTTTTGGGTAGATGCGCCGCCGAGATCGTGGCCAAGCGCTCATAGCGGGCATCGCCAAAGACACCCTAGGCGCGCTCCATGAGCTTCTGGGTCGCCAACCCGGACAGCGTGCCGTGCAAGGTATCCGTATGTGCGAGCAGCAGCGTGTCAGCGCTCGTATAGGTGCGCGCAAAGCTGGTGGCCCGAGGCCAGCCCCTGCGTGAGGCCCGGTAGCGCTTGCTGAGCGGGCCTCGGTCGGCGCCACCTTTAACCAGCCGGGTCAGGTGCTGGCGCGAATAGCCGCTCACCCGTTCGAGGAAGCGCA
>JBDSJK010000334.1:0-11485 GCA_039917535.1 Burkholderiales bacterium | reverse complement strand
CCACGAATAGAAATGAGGCAAGCCGTCCGATGATTTTGGTCAATGGTTTGCTCAGTGATTCGCTCCCCGTTACCGATCGTGGTTTGATGTATGGTGACGGTGTGTTTCGTACTCTTTCAGTTCGATCCGGAAAGCCACAATACCTACGCAGCCACCTTGCTAAGCTAGCTTGGGATTGCGCCGCTATCCAACTCCCTGCGCTCGACCTTGAGCTGCTTAAGGTCGAAATTACCAGCGCCTGTGTTGATCAAAGCAATTGTGTTCTAAAAATCGTCATCACCCGCGGTAGCGGCGGGCGTAGTTATCGCGTTCCCGATGCTCTAGTCTCGAATCGCATCGTGATGACGAGCCCGTTTCCCAGGTATCCTGCACATTACGGGAGCCAAGGTGTAGTGGCGCGATGGTGCAATACACGCCTTGCAGTGCCATCACCCACGCCCGGCGTGAAAACCCTCAACCGTTTAGAAAACGTGCTGGCGCGCATGGAGTGGAGCGATGCGGCGATTGCCGAAGGACTTCTTTGTGATGCCGATGATCAGGTCATTGAAGGCACCATGAGCAATTTGTTTTATGTGCAGGCTGGCAAGCTCATGACACCCGACCTGAGTCGTTGCGGTGTCGCCGGTGTTCAGCGTGACAGAATAATTGCGCTTGCTACCAATCTCAGCATTCCTTTTGGCGTAAAATCTCCACACAAAAATGACTTGATTAGCAGCGATGAACTTTTTCTGTGCAACAGTATCATTGGGATTTGGCCGGTGACGGCGCTAGGTGAGCAGTGCTGGAACGTAGGGCCGTTGACGCGCCAGTTCCAGGCTGAGTTGGCCCAAAGCGACAACGATGATTAACTTGCGCACCTGGCTGCTGTTTGCTTTGCTTGCGCTGCTTGCGGGGGCAGCCTGGCTATATTATTTCGCCAACACCACGTTGCTGTTGCCGGAGTCACCGTTTCGTTTCACATTGAAGCCGGGTTCAACCATCAAAGCTGTCGCACGGCAGCTTACGGAACGCGAATTACTGAGCCATTCGTGGAGCTTTGCAATGCTGGCGCGAATACTGGAAAAATCCGGGCAAATCAAAGCGGGTGATTATGAGTTGAAGGAAAATCCTACGCCGCTGCAATTATTGGCCTTGTTTGGCAAGGGCCAACAGGTTGATCAGGTTGCCATTCAGTTTATAGAGGGCCAGACGTTTGTCGATATGCGTGCGGTTCTCAACGGCCATTCAGCCCTGAAACATGATAGTCAGGAATTAACCGAGGCGGAGATTTTGCGCAAATTCGGATCAAATCAAACCAAGGCGGAAGGATTATTTTTTCCGGATACTTATTTGGTGATACCGGGCACCAGTGATCTAAAATTGCTTGAGCGTTCTTACGTCGCGATGGAAAAGAATTTAGCAAGCGAATGGGATAAACGCGCGCCAGATTTGCCTTACATGGCCCCTTATCAAGCGCTGATCATGGCGTCGATTATCGAAAAGGAAACAGGCCAGGCCGCAGAGCGGCCGTTGATCGCCTCGGTTTTCATCAATCGTCTAAAGAAACATATGTTGCTACAAACAGATCCGACGGTAATTTACGGCATCGGTCCATCTTTCAATGGCAATTTGCGCAAGGGAGATTTGCAGCGAGATACGCCCTACAACACTTACACCCGCGCGGGTTTACCGCCTACACCCATTGCCATGCCTGGCCTAGCGGCAGTACGCGCAGCGTTGAACCCGGAGGAATCTAGCGTCCTATATTTCGTCGCGAAGGGCGACGGCACCCATGAATTTTCCGCGAATTTAACCGCGCATAATCGCGCCGTGTCACGCTATCAGCGCTAGCAAATTGATGCAAAACTAGTGCGCGCGGCCAGAACCGTCCTCCGGTACCCAATGTCCTCCTGGTAAACCTGTGCTGCTCGAACCATTCTGACTGCACTTGCTACGTTTTGCATCAAACTGCTGGTATGCTAAATCATGAGTCGCGGTAAATTTATCAGTTTGGAAGGCATCGATGGCGCGGGGAAGAGCACCCACGTGGTCTATCTAGCGAATCTTGTTCGTAGCCTTGAACAGCCGCTCGTTGTGACGCGTGAGCCTGGCGGCACACCGCTTGGCGAAAAATTGCGAGCGCTTGTTCTAAGTGAACCGATGCATGCCGAGACCGAAACTTTATTGATGTTCGCGGCGCGCCGTGAGCATATCGAAAGGGTCATTTCACCCGCGCTTGAGCGTGGGGATTGGGTGGTCTCCGATCGCTTCACCGATGCAAGTTACGCGTACCAGGGGGGAGGTAGGAATGTTTCGCAGCAAAAGTTACAGCAGATCGAAGCATGGACTGTCGCAGACTTAGCGCCTGACCTTACCTTGTTGTTTGACCTTGATCCCACCATTGCGAAAAATCGTCAAAGCAATGCGGGCATCATCCCCGACCGGTTCGAACAGGAGCAGCAGGCATTTTTTAAGGGCGTAAGAAATAAGTACCTGGAACGAGCAGCGAGCTTCCCGCAGCGCATTAAGGTGCTCGATGCCTCAATGCCGATAGCCGTAATCCAGGAACAAATCAAAACACTGGTTTTCGCACTGGTAGCCGAAACGAAATGAATCTTTACACGTGGCAGAAGGAAGTTTGGCGGCAAATTTGGGTTGGCGGCCGTGAACGTTTGCCCCACGCGCTACTGTTCTGCGGCCGACCCGGCCTCGGTAAGCGCGATTTCGCTAAGGCTTGTGCACAGGCTTTGCTGTGCGAATCCTGGAAAGAGGAGAATCTTCCCTGTGGTGTCTGCTATTCATGCACCGCCTTTGAGCAATCCACTCATCCAGACTTTCGCTTGCTAGTGCCCACCGCTGAACAACAGCCAAGCGGCGACGCCACAACGGAAATGCCACCTAGCAAAGAGAAGAAAGTAAGTGAGGTCATTACCATAGACCAAGTGCGCGGCCTAGCGGATTTTGTGTCGCTCACCTCCCATCAAAGCGGACAGCGAGTGGTACTCATAACGCCGGCGGAACAGCTCAATGCCAACGCGGCGAATGCATTGCTGAAGATGCTGGAAGAGCCACCAGCCCAAGTTACGTTTCTACTGGTGACAAATCAGCTGGCGAGAATTTTACCGACCATACGTAGTCGCTGCCGTTTATTGCGTCTGCCGATTCCCGATGCGGCGGTGGCGAAACGGTGGCTTGCCGAACAGGGATGCAAAGACGCAGCTTTGAATCTGGCGATGGCCGGTGGCGCGCCGTTGGAAGCCATCCAGTTCGCAGCGTACGAGCCCGAGTCAAAGCACAGCCTGCTGAGCGATCTGTGGGACAGCCCGGATCCCCTGCAGGCTGCCGACATCATGCAAACGTTGCCGCCGGCGGAGGGGATGCGCTACCTGCAGACATGGATCCACGATTTACTATCTGTAAAGCTGGGCTTGCCGATTCGCTACCACATCGACGCCCGCCAAATACAACAACGGCTGTGTAACCAAACGAATTTGTTGCGCCTCATCGAATTGCATAAATTTGTTCTCGACGCCAGCCGCCTGGTCCGTCATCCGCTGAATCTCAGATTATTTTGGGAATCTATTTTCATCAAGTATTTCGCGGCGCTAACTTAGTGACGCTGCCAACATGTTTGTAGATTCACATTGTCATATTGATTTTCCCGAGTTGTCGGTGCAGTTGCCCGCCTTGCTCGAACGCATGCACACCGAGCAGGTGACTCACGCATTGTGCGTGAGCGTGAATTTGGCGGATTGGCCTAACGTTATTAAATTGGCGGATGATCATTTCAATCTGTACGCTTCCGTCGGCGTACATCCGGATCACGATCCTGATAGTGTCGAATTACAAGAAGAAGATTTGCTCAGCCGCGCCGCGCACCCAAGGGTCGTGGCGATCGGCGAGACCGGTCTTGATTATTATCGGCTCGGCGAAAATTTGCTTTGGCAACAACGGCGCTTTCGCACCCATATCCGTGCTGCAATCGCCTGCGGCAAGCCGCTTATCATTCATACTCGCGCCGCCGCGAAGGATACCCTCGCGCTGATGCGCGAAGAACGTGCCGGCGAGGTGAGCGGCGTGATGCACTGCTTCACGGAATCTTGGGAGGTAGCCCACGCCGCACTGGATCTGGGTTTTTACATTTCGTTTTCGGGCATCATCACCTTCAAAAATGCGACGGATTTGTGCGAGGTCGTGCGTAAAGTTCCGTTAGAACAGATGCTGATCGAAACCGATTCACCTTATCTTGCGCCCGTGCCCCATCGCGGCAAACTGAATCAGCCTGCGTATGTCAGACACGTTGCCGAATGTGTCAGCGCGATTAAAAATATCCCTTTGGATGAAGTTGCGCGAGTGACAACCGAGAATTTTTTTAGCTTGTTTAAACACGCCAGGAAAACCCAATGAAGAAATATTATTCAACCGCCATCGTTCTTTCGGCCTTAGTTGTCGCGCCTGTGATCGCGCAGGACGCTAACCTCGATGAAAGCCGCGCGATCGCGGTGCAACTCATGCAGCAACTTGCCGCTGAGCTAAAAAAAGAATTGACCGCAAATGGCCCAGTTGCCGCGATCGCGGTTTGTCAGAAAGTTGCGCCGGATATTGCCCAAAAATTATCGCTCGATAAAGGCTGGCGCGTCACGCGAGTTTCTCTGAAAACACGCAACCCGTTGTTGGGCGAGCCCGATATTTGGGAGCAGAGTGCGTTGCAAGAATTTGATATACGCGCCGCGGCGGGAGAAGCGCTCGATAAAATGGAGCGATCGGAAACCGTGACCGAACCAAACGGCCGCTATTTTCGTTACCTGAAGGCGCTGCCAACGCAGCCGTTGTGCCTAACCTGTCACGGCAGTTTGCAGCAAATTCCCGATTCAGTGAAGGCTACGCTCAAAGAAAAGTATCCTCACGACCAAGCAACGGGCTACGCACAGGGTCAGGTCAGGGGCGCGATCTCGATCAAGCGAGTCATCCCATGAATTAAGGTAGGCAACGGTGTCACTGCATCAAGCTTGTACGAATCCGGCTACATACACGGATTTTTACGTTAGTCGCGTCTTTGTGAATCTTCGGCGCTGTTGCTGACGAAAAATCTGTGCAAATAAAATTGCCCATCGTCATCGGTCATCGCGGCGCAAGCGGCTACCTGCCGGAACATACCCTTGAGGGCTATGCCCTGGCGATCGAACTTGGCGCCGATTACATCGAGCCCGATTTAGTAGTGACTAGTGACGGTTATTTGATCGCCCGGCATGAGCCTAACATGATCAATACCACGAACGTAAAAGACTTGCCGCAATTTGCCGCGCGCAAACGCACGGCGGTTGTGAGTGGCGTGCTGGAAGAAGGATTTTTTGCGAGTGATTTCACTTTGGATGAAATCAAAACATTGGGCGGGATTCAGCAGGTCGCTGAGCGTGATTCACAATTCAACGGGCTATTCAAAATTCCAACCTTGGATGAAATCATTGCGTTGGCAAAACGTAAATCCCTAGAGAAAAATCGTCCCATTGGTATTTATCCCGAAACCAAACATCCGACCTATCATCAAGCGCTAGGCTTAGCGCTGGAAGATCGCTTGCTTGTCGCACTAACCCGCGCCGGGTGGAATCATCGCGATGCGCCGGTTTTCATTCAGTCCTTTGAGACCGCTAACCTTAAATATTTGCGCACCCAGACCCAGGTGAAATTAGTGCAGTTGATCGCCGCTTACGATGTGGACCTCGATGGGTCGCTTGCTTTCAATACGCCCTTTGATCGTCCCTATGACTGGATCGTTGCCGGCCGGCTCGGTGTCTCAAAAGATTGGGTCACGCCTGCTGGACTTGCGGAAATTAAAACCTATGCCGACGGCATCGGTGCGTGGAAACCTTACGTGATAAGCAGTGCCGGGACGGACGCGAATGGCGATAGCAATGCCGACGACCTCAATGGCGATGGGCTAGTCATCGAAGCAGACCGGAAATTATTGCCCGCCACCAAGCTCATCCAAGCGGCCCACCAAGCGGGTTTGTTTGTCCACGCATGGACCTTCAGCAACGAGCCGCGGTGTCTGGAGGCGAACTATCACGGTAACCCGATCAGCGAATACCTGCGGTTTTATGAGCTGGGTATCGACGGTGTGTTCAGCGATTTTCCCGATACGGCCGTGACGGCGCGTACGCTGTTCGGGCTGGCGCGCGAGAGGGGTTACGCCAAGCGCTTAGTCAACGATCCGAATGAAGGTGAAAAATAAATCGCTGAGATATGAATTCAGCATTTCAAAGGCGGCACCGCCACAGCCCGCGTGGATACAGTCTCGCAGCGGTGATGCCGCCAACAGGCAAGCTGGATGCGGTTCTTCAGGGTGCCAGTGGCGATTACTGTTGATCCATATCAAAGCGTCACGCGGATCATACAAACAAAGAGTAACCCGTTCCTGAACTGCACCAATGCTCATATTCTTCTTTTATTACACTTCGTTAACTATCGGATCAGAAGAAGTTTTTCTTGAAATTTTTTGGTTCAGGGTTACAATATTGGTTAAACCAACCGCGCTGTCGAATATGAAACAATTCAAAACGTTATTCGTTCTATTGGGGCTTCTTGGTTCCCTTGGCGCTCGCGCCGAGCTCACGATTGAAATCAGTGTGCAGGGTGCTAAGCAAATCCCCATTGCAATTGTGCCGTTTGCCGGGCAAAGCGCTAACCTGCAGAGCATCAACAAAATTGTCGCTGCGGACCTCGGTCATACTGGGTTATTCAAAGTGATCGACGCGCCCGCGGTGCAACCGGATGTCTCTCGTCCACAAGACGTCAGCTTCGCCGATTGGCGGAGTCTGGGCGCCGACGCGCTGGTAATCGGTCGCGTGGAGCCCGGCGTAGGGGGGCAGATGCAGGTGCGTTTTCATCTGCTCGATGTCGCAAAGAAAACACAACTGGCGTCATTGGATTACGCCATTGTTCCCGCGCAGATACGCCCGACAGCACATAAGATCGCGGACGTCATTTACGAGAAACTACTAGGCGAGCCCGGTGCGTTTAACACCAAGATTGCCTATGTGGTAAAGCAAACCTCCAGCTATTTGCTGAAGGTGGCTGATGCCGATGGTTACAACGAGCAAACCGTTCTCGCCTCGGCGGAACCGGTGATTTCGCCCGCTTGGTCGCCGGACGGCACACGCCTGGCTTATGTTTCCTTCGAGCAGAAAAAGCCCATTGTCATGGTCCAGTCGCTGGCGAGTGGTGGGCGTATTATCGTGGCGGCTTTCAAAGGTAATAATAGCGCACCCGCCTGGTCACCTGATGGTAAGCGGCTCGCGGTGACGCTGACGAAGGATGGCGGCTCGCAGCTTTATTTGATCAATGCCGATGGCAGCGGCACGCCGACACGGTTGATGAGCAGCGCCGGTATTGATACGGAGCCAGCATTTTCGCCGGACAGTAAGTCGATTGTGTTCACCTCCGATCGTGGCGGTAGCCCACAGATATATCGGATTGCCGTGTCGGGCGGTGAGCCGCAACGAGTCACGTTCAACGGTACCTATAACGTTTCGCCCCACTACAGCCCAGACGGTAAAAATTTGATTTACATTCAGCGCAACGGCGGCCAGTTCCGCGTTGCCTTGCAAGAATTGGATTCGGGTCAAACGCAAATTTTGACCGATGCGAGTCTTGATGAGTCGCCCAGTTACGCGCCGAACGGCCGGACGATTTTGTACGCAACCAATGCGAAAGGTCATGGTCTGCTCGCCACGGTGTCCAGCGATGGCCGCATTAAGCAGCGTCTCTCTTCCCAGGCTGGCGATATCCGCGAGCCCGCCTGGGGCCCGTATCTGAAGTAAAGTTTTGTATCTCATTTTTTTAGACGAGGAAACGTAATGACGAAGATTCTAATTACCCTGTGCATAGCCCTCAGCCTGGTCGCTTGTGCAACACGTAAACCGGCACCGATTAGTGACGCCAACAAAGCCCAAGTCGAAGAGAAAAGCATCGGCGCCGACGGCAATGACGCTGGTACTCAAGGTGCCGGTGGCGCAGCCGGTGGTCAAAGTAATCAAGGTGCCGGTGGGGCTAACGAGGCGGGCGGACGCGGCGATGGTCGCGATAGTATGAATGAGAGGGGACGCAATGGCGCCGATGGAACAGGCGGTGCAGGTGGAGCCGGCGCGAACGGCGTGATCCCCGGAAAAAATACTTCTGGCATGCTTGCACAACGTAGCATTTATTTTGATTACGACAGCTCTGCTGTGAAGGATGAATTTAAAGCCGTGGTGCAAGCTCATGCGAAATTCCTAGTGGAAAATCCAACCGCCAAGGTTTATCTGCAAGGCCATACCGACGAGCGGGGCAGCCGTGAGTACAACCTGGCGCTGGGCCAAAAACGTGCCGATGCGGTGCGCCGTATCATGGCCGTGCTGGGCGTCAAGGACGGCCAGATTGAGAGCGTGAGTTACGGCGAAGAGAAGGCAAAAAATGCCGGCCATGACGAGGCCGCTTACGCGCAAAACCGTCGCGCAGATATTTTCTATCAAGGCGAATAGCAAAGATGAAATGCTACTGGCTTGTCGGTCTTGCGCTACTTAGCGCGCAGCAAGTGAGCGTTGCCGGTATTTTTGGTAGCGATGTCGATGATCAAGCGCGACAGCAAATCGCCGATTTAAAAAGCGAAACGCAGCAACAAAATCGCAACATCGACAAGCGCATGAACGCGCTGGAAACGAGTATTAAGAGCCTTGGCCTGGTGGAGATGGTGAACCAGATTGAGCAGCTTAAGGAGGAGATTGGTAAGCTGCGTGGGCAGATCGAGTTGCAACACAACCAGATCGAAACCACGCAGAAACGCCAACGCGAATTGTACTTGGATTTGGATACGCGTTTGCGTGCGTTGGAGAAATCGTCGCCGTCGACCGGTAGCGCTAGCGAGCCGGCCACCGCTGCCGACGCTGCGACGACCCCCACCTACGAACCTACACCAGCAGTATCAAGGGAAGAATCCAAACCAACATCGCCTCCGGTCGCGACCATGCCGCCACCAGCCCCGACGGCTCCTTCGCCGCCCCCCCCCGCTACGCCTGCATCAAAACCAGCCGTGCCGCCTAAGCCGACGGCAGCAAATACGCCCAAGCCGCAGCCGTCCGCGGAAACGGGTGGCGATATTCGCGCCTACGAAGATGCTCACAAGACATTTCGCGCGGGCGATTATCAGGGCGCGGTGAATTCGTTCCGTGGTTTCATCGATCAGTTTCCAAGCAGCCTGCTAGCCTCCAACGCGCAATATTGGATAGGCATTAGCTTTTACAATTTAAAAGATTTACGGGCGGCGCTCGCCAGCCATCAGCAGTTGTTGAAGCGCTATCCCGAATCGCCAAAAGTGCCCGATTCCATGCTTAACATCGCGACCATACAAAGTGATATGACTGACAGCGCCGCGGCGCGCAACACACTAGAGGATATCGTCGCAAAGTATCCCGGCTCTGAAGCAGCCACCAAAGCGCGTAGCCGATTGTCGAAGCGTCCTTAGTTCAACCACAAAATTCCAGAGTGAGTCGCTCCATAAGCCATGAGGAGCGCGGCTCTCCAACATGCCCATGCCACGAGCAAGGCGGGATAAGGCTTCTGGCGTGGTCCCTAATCTCCTAACTTTCTTTTCCCTGGTGAACGCCATCACGAAATTTAGCCGCGCAGAGTATTTTGCCAATCGGGATTTTTCTCCGCTGCAATTTTAGGGAGACGATTGTTTGCTTCAACTGGCCGCCGCATGAAGATCCACGTTAATGGAATCAATGTCCACTACGAGTACACCGGTCGTAAAAACGCGCCGGTGGTGATGTTGTGCCACTCCTTGTCGGCGACTTTAGCAATGTGGGACGCACAAATGGCGGCACTGTCGGAGCGCTACCAAGTGTTGCGTTATGACTTGCGCGGCCATGGCGAAAGCGATGCACCGAGTGGTCCATACGATTTTGACATGCTGGCGGGGGACGCGGTCGGGTTGTTACGCGCGCTTAACATTGCGCGCTGTCATTTCGTTGGTTTGTCGATTGGCGGAATGATCGGACAAGCGTTGGCGCTGAACCGAGAGCAGGAGATCGCGAGCTTGGCGTTGTGCGCGACGACCAGTCGCATGCCTATCGAGATGCAACCGGTGTGGGACGAGCGCATCCGCGGCGCGATGGAAAACGGTATGGCTAGTTTGAAGACCGGCACCTTGGAACGTTGGTTCACGGCGGGTTTCCGCGCTCGTCAACCTTCGGAAGTAGCAAGAGTGGGCCGTATGATCGAGATGACGCCGATGCCGGGCTACGCAGGTTGCGCCCAAGCGATCAAGATGCTCAACTTCACCGATCAGTTGCTGCGGATAAATTTGCCTACCTTGCTTATCGTCGGCTGCGATGACCCCGGCACGCCCGTGGCCGCATCTCAGGCTATTCAGCGCGAAATCAATGGCGCTCAGCTGAGCGTTTTGGATGACGCGATGCACATCTGCAACATTGAACAAGCAGAGGGCTTCAACCGCGCACTGTTGGATTTTCTTGCCGAGCAAGAGCCGCGTCACTCACTTCCGTAGCTTTACTCTATCAAGCCGAGCGTTTTTACGGTATCTTTACCAGCATTGATTGACGCTGGAGGCTGGGCAATGTCGTATCCGTTGGTGCTGACACTGGATATGGCGGGCTTACCGTTTCGCTGGGTGGAAATGGAAGACGCTATCATGTACTACGCGCGTAATATGGTCGCGTGGTCCATCGGCAGCGAAGCGGGCGTGTTCCGCGGCGGGATTTGCCGCGCCACGGGGCGCCGCTCGACACTGACGGCTAAGAGCATCATTGCACTGAAGGGCAGCGACAAAGTCGTCCACGATTTGTCCCGTCCGCCGCTGTTGAGTCGGGAAACTCTGTTCGCCCGAGATCGCCAGTTGTGCGCCTATTGCGGCGGCAAGTATCGCGAACGGGAATTGTCAAAGGATCACGTCAAGCCGCTGTCCAAAGGTGGGCGCGATAGTTGGGTGAACGTGGTCACCGCCTGCCGTCCGTGCAATCACCGCAAAGCCAATCGCACGCCAGAACAAGCCCACATGCAGTTGTTGTACGTGCCTTACACGCCGAATCGACACGAGCATTTCATCCTGCAAAACCGTAATATTCTTGCTGACCAGATGGAATACCTGATGGCGAGTGTACCCAGTCACAGCCGGTTACACGATTAGAAAATTCCTCTCTGCCCGTAGCTCAGTCGGATAGAGCATCAGCCTTCTAAGCTGAGGGTCACAGGTTCGAGTCCTGTCGGGCAGGCCAAATAAATATCCAGCGAACGCCCACAACCTCCGAACCAGACCAGATTTACGAGGCTAAATGGGTCTCTGGCTCTCGAGACGGTTTAGAGCCAAGCCGAAGAGCGAGGGGCCCCTTACGCAAATATTTACATACCGCTCGCAGAACTCGGCTGCCGCAATGCAGCTTGCCCTACGGATTTCGGGTGGCGCATCCGATGTTGCCTCAATCCGCTCGGGCTCTGTCCGCCGCACTAG
>JBDSJK010000333.1:0-4512 GCA_039917535.1 Burkholderiales bacterium | reverse complement strand
GGCCCGCGCGATCTTTGAGCAACGGATCTAAGCGCCATTTCGGCGTGATGTACGTCCAGGGCGTTAAGGATTTTTCTCTTTTTAGGCGAGCCTCAAGTTTCGTTTGCCGATCCTTGAAGTCTTTATCCAGCCGGGCTTTGTCGTCGGGCTTTTCATCACTTGCCGTGATGCGTTCTTTCGCCGCCTCGCCGGATACCGCAACTGCTATATATTGATTGTCGTCGCTGGATTCGTTACCGATGCGCAGCGTGTAGATTAGACTGTCAAAGGTTTCCACCACGACAGTCTTGGGGGTGGCCATGCCGGTATCTAGGGTTTTGTTGATTGTGACAACGTCCACGAAGTTCAGCGACGAGATCGCGTTCGTGGCGGAAATGCCTCGGGACTGGTCGAAATCATCACCGGGTTTTGCGTCACTAAGTTGCCAATCGGCGCCTTCTTTTTCCCTAAACATTTTCCATTGTGGCGAACCATCTTGGGCACGCAACTCTATGGATTTGATCTTGTCGATACGCACAAAGTCTCGAGAAATCCAGATGTCTGGTTTAGGCTCAGAGTCGAGCAGGGCGTCGTTAATCAGCGCGGCGTTGTTGTCGTCGCCCGATACCATCACATAGCGTCCGGCGGGGATGGCGACCCCGCCTTGGCCTGTGCGCATGTAGCGCTTGCCTAGCGTCAACTTCGCGAGTGTCTTGCCACTCACATCGCTCAATTCAATCAGGGTGCCGCCACTGCTACCTTTGCCTGGTTCGACCAGTTCTAGCTGTGGTCGTTGTTCGGCCGTGATCGCGTCGCTTTGTATGATTTTTTGATCTTGAATCTTGAGCAACAGATCGCTGATGCTGGCAAAGTTTGCCGGATAGTCGCCGCGCTCCTTCACGCGCCACAGATCATCTTTCTTGACCAGATTCAGCTCGGTGTAGGCGTTCTTGATGCGAATGCTCGCGACATTGTTGACCGAAAAATCTTTAAGCAATGTTTGCCCAACGCGGCTTTCGCTTTGCGTCCAGCTTGCTTGGTCGCGTTGTTTGAGCGCCCACACTAAACCGCCCAGCAAGACGAGGGCGGCAATCAGAATAGTGAATTGTTTGCGATTCATCGCGCGGCAACCTTCCTTCGCTTGAGTAGCGCGAGTGCAATACCGGCAAAGGCGACCAACAGCGGCACCGCCGCGACGTTAATGAGTTTGGTCCAAAATTCCAACGAATCCGATTCGACACGCAAGCTCTTACGCAAATCTTTGAGATCTTTGCGCGTATCGGCTTGCTTCTTGCGGAAGTTATCAAGCTCAGCTTTTTGTTCCGGCGACAAAATATTTTTTTGTCCTTCGGCTTTGGATCGCTGCAGTTCGCCGATGCGGCGTTGCGCGGTGGCGAGGGTGTTTTCCAATTCGCGTATTTTGCCCGCGTAACTTTGCGCGGCTTTTGCTTCCATTTGCTGCACTACGGTCAGCGGTCGGAACTGCGCCGCGCGGCTACGCAGATTAATCAAATTCTCATCGCCAGAAAAAAGCTCCACCAAACTTTGCACGAAATTAATGTTCCCGTTGCGTGGGGCGTATATGCGCTGCCCGGCCGATTCGCCGATGTCTTGGATGCTGGCCTGGTCCGACAGCATGTCCGCATCGGCGATTAACACTAGCGAATTTTCCTGCGCAGATTCTTTGATTTGCGGCGTAGGATCGGGCTTGGGTTCTTCCGGTTTTGCATCGGGATTGGCCGGGTCGGCTCGCGGAACGATCTTGGGCTTGCCGTCCGCAAACGCGGTTTTGAATTTGCCCGTTAGGCGGATCGCGATCGGATATTGAACGCCGGAAGCTTTGATAGTCATGGCGTTTGGATCAACGGGCTGTGTTGCCAGGATAGACTCGCGCAACTCCGCGCTGGTGGAGCTCTTGATCAGCACAGTTTGTGTCAGACCCACTGCGGGCTTGCCCTTGAAAGCGCCGGCAAACGGCAACAGCATGGTCCCGACTTGGCTGGTCACCACATCTTGCGCGTTAAAGGCTTCGGCGCTTAGATTCAACAGTGTCGGCAAGCTGCGCTGTGCGTTGGCGCGCATATAGCGCATGTCGGCGATGACTTTGGCAGGCTCGAGAGATACGCCCCACGCGGCTGACAGCTTGTCCATGGCCGATGCGCCGCCACCCATCTGCTGTTGCGGGTTGGCCGGATTTTTCATGTGGTCGAAGTACGCGTAGCTATCCAAAAATGCGATCAACTTGCCGCCGCGCAGCACGAATTGGTCGATGGCATATTGGGCGACCTCGGAGATGTCGCGCGGATGGGCGACGAGCAACACTTTAACGTCGGGCTCGATGCGGTCGGCATCCATGGAAATTTGGCGGACATCGTAGTCGCGTTGCAGTTCGGTCATGACCGCCCAAGCCGGTTGCGACGGCTGATTCATCATCGGCATACCGGGGCTGCCGAACATGGGCAACGCGGTCATCACACCTAGCACGGGTTTGGTGGTCTTGCTGACCTGGGAAATGGCGCGGGTAAGGTCATACTCCAACAGCGTTTCGCGATCGGGCGACAGTAATGGAATGGCAACGCGCTGATCGAGATGGCTCACGGAAAGGCCAAGATAAAACTTTTCGCCCGTGTTGACGGGCTGCGCTTCAATCCCGTCCAGATTAGCGGAATCCTCCGCGTCCGAATCAGGCGCGGGATCGTATTTTTCTATGATCAATTTACCCTTCGCGCGGGACTTGTACTCATTGAGCAGATCCTCAATACGCCGCGCGTAAGTTTTCAACTGCACCGGCATTGCCGTTTCCGATTTGCTGGCATAGAAACGAACCTTCACCGGGACGGGGACTTTTTCCAGGATCCGCTTGGTGCCTTCAGACAACGTGTAGGCGTTGCCATGGGTGAGATCCACGCGCGCCGGGACGCTCCTCGCGATGAAGTTCACCGCCAGCAGGATCACGAACAGCACGACCACACCGCCGGCGGAATACATAAGCGTTTCAAAACCTTTGTTGTTCACGATAATTCCTTAATATTTCTCTACTCAACCTGCTCGATGGGCGCGGATGATCAGGCCTGTCGTAAATAACGCAAATGCGATTACCGACAGGAAAAAAATCACGTCGCGAATATCGACGATGCCCTTTTGAAACGGGTCGAAATGGGTGATTACGCTGAATGACGCGATAGTATCCACTAGCCCCGCGCTGCCCCAACTGGTAAGCGAGTCGGTTACCGGGCCAAAGCCCGCAATGATGAGAAACAGGCAAATCACCACCGAGACAATGAAGCTGACAACCTGGTTACGCGTCATGGCCGAGGTCATGGGGCTGATCGCCAGGTACGCGCCGGCCAGCAGCAAACTGCCGATGTAACCGGCAAACACAATGCCGTTGTCAGGATCGCCCAAGTAGTTCACCGTCAACACGATCGGAAAAGTGAGCAACAGCGCGATGGCGAGAAACGCCCAGGACGCTAGAAACTTGCCGAGTATCGCCTGCCAAGTCGTGATGGGCATGGTCAGCAGCAATTCCATGGTGCCTTGGCGGCGTTCTTCCGACCACAGCCGCATGCCGACAGCTGGCACCAGAAACAAATACAACCAGGGATGCCAATAGAAAAACGAAGTTAGCGATGCTTCGCCCAGCTCGAAAAACTGCCCTACGTTGAAGGTGAAAAATCCCACTAGCAGGAGGAAAATGACGATGAACACATAGGCGACGGGCGATGCGAAATAGGCACCGAGTTCGCGTTTAGCGATGGCTTTAACATTGCTCCAGGCGCTCATTGTTTCGCTCCCTTGTTCGTTTCGGAGAGCGTGATGCTGCGGAACACATCGTCGAGACGGCCTTCCTCGGTGCGTAACTCCTCCAAGCGCCAATTCTCACGCTGCGCCAATTCGGCGACAGCGCGCGAATACGAGCCGTTTACCTGGTCTTTGTTCGGTAGGCAACGGATCACCAGCCGGCCATCGGCAGCGGAGACTACTCTGGTCTCTTTAGTGGCGGACAGCGCATGCAACTTTTGCGCGACGCTCGCGGCGTCGGCACCGAGCAAGGAGATCGTCACTGCCCCAGCCGCCTCGGACTTTGCCTTTAGCTCTCGTGGCGTGCCGTTTGCTACGATCTGGCCACGGTCAATAATGATCGCTCGTGAACACACGGCTTCGACCTCCTCCAGAATGTGCGTGGAAAATATAATCGCTTTGCTTTCGCCCATGCGACGAATCAGCGTGCGGATTTCGTATTTTTGGTTCGGGTCGAGGCCGTCTGTCGGCTCATCCAAAATCAACACCTCGGGATTGTGCAGTAACGCCTGTGCCAGGGAGGTGCGGTGGCGATAGCCTTTCGACAGCGTATCGACACTCTGGTTGATAACACTATCCAAAAAACAGATATCCACCGCGCTATTGATCGCCTTCTTTTTGGCCTCGCCCGACAGGCCGCGTAGGTCCGCCGCGAACGCGAGAAAGCCATGTACGGTCATGTCCGTATAGGCCGGCGCATTTTCCGGCAGATAACCCATCAAGCGTTTGCCC
>JBDSJK010000332.1:0-3271 GCA_039917535.1 Burkholderiales bacterium | reverse complement strand
GGACGCTCGTTACACGCTCAGGAAATCGCCTTTAACGATATTCGCACCACATTGCAGGCGCTCATCGCGATTTATGACAATTGCAACAGCCTACATACCAACGCGTACGACGAAGCCATCACCACGCCGACGGAAGAATCGGTGCGACGCGCGATTGCCATCCAGCTCATCATCAATCGAGAGTGGGGCCTGGCGAAAAACGAGAATCCGAACCAAGGTAGCTTCGTTGTTGAAGAGCTGACAAATTTGGTTGAGGAAGCTGTGCTCAAGGAATTCGAGGCGATTAGCGAGCGTGGCGGCGTATTGGGTGCAATGGAACTTGGTTATCAGCGCGGTAAAATACAGGAAGAATCCATGCATTATGAGCATCTAAAACACACGGGTGAATATCCGATTATCGGGGTAAATACCTTCCTCAATCAGCATGGCGATCCAGCACCCAATGCTTTAGAGCTTGCTCGTTCCACCGGCGAAGAAAAGCAAAATCAACTTAAGCGTCTGAAAGAATTCCAGGCGGCGCACGCCAATGAGACAGCAGCCATGCTGGAACGACTCAAGCAAACGGCGATAGAAAACGGCAACGTTTTTGCGGTGTTAGTCGACGCCGTGCGCTGTTGTTCTCTAGGCCAGATCACCAATGCACTGTTTGCCGTAGGCGGGCAGTACCGCAGAAGTATGTGAGTACATCTTGGGAAAAATAGAATCACCCTGCATCAATATCTGTCAGCTTGATCCAAGCACTAAGTTGTGTATGGGTTGCTACCGCAGCATCGACGAGATCGCGGTCTGGGGCAGCTTATCTAATTCGCAGCGTGCCAGCATACAAAACACACTCGCGTCGCGAGCTGCGAAGTACAAATTTATTCTAAATCCGAACGAATAAATGGATTCTTCACTCGCACCACACGCACAATGCTGCGGGCAATGTGGCGCCGCGTTCAGTTGTGGAATGCAGGCTGGAGTGGAGCCATGCTGGTGCGCAAGCTTGCCGCGCCTTACGCCGCCAATCGGCTCAACCACGGATTGTCTATGTCCTGATTGCCTCAGCGAAGCGGCACGTCAACAAGGCAATGAAATGAGAAAAGGAGTCAATTGATGGGCAAGCGCCTGACCAAAATTTACACGCGCACGGGCGACGATGGCACCACGGGACTGGGTGACGGTTCACGGGTGGACAAAGATGGGCTGCGCATTACCGCCATCGGCGCGGTGGACGAACTTAACTCATTCCTCGGCCGTGTGATGGCAGGCACGATACCCAGCGACGTTCAGTCATGCTTGGAGGCGATACAGCACGATCTATTTGAGCTTGGCGCCGAATTATGCTTGCCCGGCGTGACCAAAATCGAAGATGCGCATTTGGCGCGCCTTGAGCGTCACCTGGATACCTTTAACGCTACCTTGCCGGCATTGAAGGAATTTATTTTGCCCGGCGGCTCGATTCCTGCCGCGGACGCTCACATTGCGCGCACCGTGTGTCGACGCGCCGAGCGGGCTTTAGTTGCCCTGGGCAAAGTCGAAATCTGTCCCGATGCGGGGCGGTGTTATTTAAATCGGCTTTCCGATTTGCTGTTCGTGATTGCCCGCGTGCTAAACCGGGCTAGCGGTGGCACGGATGTTTATTGGCATCAGGGCAAGAATCGCGCTGGGACTACTTGAGCGACCTGACGTTATGAGCACCAAGATTCCGGCGCGATGGTATTTTGATATCGTTTCGCCTTACGCCTATCTTCATCTAAAACAATTTCACCGCCTTCGTCCCGAGCTGGAAATTGAGTGCGTGCCTGTCCTATTCGGCGGGCTGCTGCGCCACTGGGAAACGAAAGGCCCGGTGGAGGTACCCGGCAAGCGGCTACATACTTATCGGCAATCCTTATGGCTGGCGCAGCAACTGTCCATTCCGTTCAAAATGCCGGCGCGGCATCCGTTCATTCCACTTTCCGCGTTGCGATTGCTGGCGTACATGGGCCCGCCGCAAGCTGCGGTCGAGGCGGTATTTGATTTCGTGTGGGGGCAGGGTAGAGATCCCGAGCACGAGTTCAGCGACCTCGCTAAAGTCTTGGGCGTGAGTAACGCTCAGGCAATCGTCGCCGATCCCGCAATCAAGCAAAAACTTATTGACAATACAGAAGCCGCCATTGCCAACGGTGTGTTTGGAGTGCCAACTTTCGTTGTCAATGGTGAAATATTTTGGGGTAGCGAAACCATTGATTGGCTTAATCAATACCTCGAAAACCCAGCCATGTTTGCGTCCGGCGCGATGGAAGGTCTGAACCATGTGGAGTTCGGTGTCCGACGCCGAATTCATCCGGCATGAGCGACGGGTATCCCAGTCGTATCGTTTGTTTGACCGAAGAACCGACTGAAGTGCTTTATGCGCTGGGTGAAGAACACCGCATCGTGGGCATTTCTGGGTTCACCGTGCGGCCGCCGAGGGCGCGAAAAGAAAAGCCCAAAGTTTCCGCATTTACTAGCGCGAAGGTCGGAGAAATACTGCGACTCGAACCCGACCTAGTAATCGGCTTTTCGGACATCCAAGCCGACATCGCTCAAGCCTTGATTAAGCACGGCGTTGAAGTTTGGATTAGCAATCATCGCAGCGTCGATGGCATTCTAAGTTATGTGCGCCGCCTGGGTGCCCTCGTTGGGGTTGCGGACAAAGCGAACAAATACGCTGCCGCACTGATGGAACAAGTCGATGATGTTAGGCAGGCGGCGAGTAAGCTGCCGCGACGCCCCAAGATTTATTTTGAAGAATGGGACGAACCACACATTAGCGGCATTCGATGGGTGTGCGAACTCGTGCGTGTTGCGGGTGGCGATGATGTGTTCCCAGAACTCGCTATGGAAAGCCTGGCTAAGCATCGCATCTTGGTTGATCCCCTGGAGGTTGCACGCCGCGCGCCCGACATCATCTTGGGTTCCTGGTGCGGCAAGAAATTTCGTCCCGAACGTGTTGCAGCGCAGCCAGGATGGCAAGCCATTCCTGCGGTACGCGACGGCCACATGTACGAGATAAAATCGCCTATCATCCTGCAACCCGGTCCGGCAGCACTGACGGAAGGTTTAAGGGCAATTCATGAAATAATCGTTAATTGGGTGGTGAAATAATTAGTTCGTATAATGGATATTATGTTAAATAAAGTCAGGCGTGGGCGATGCCTATATCCTTTGACGTGTATCCCAACCCATCTTCTCTAGTTATACTGCTTAAAATCAGTTTCGTCCTTGGTGGCTGGCAGATTAACCGGGGTGACCCGGCGCAAGTGGC
>JBDSJK010000331.1:0-9597 GCA_039917535.1 Burkholderiales bacterium | reverse complement strand
AGGCCCCAGCGGGAAAGTCACAATGAACTTGGGCAAGGGCCATCAAGCGACGCAAGCCATCGCCTTCGGTACGGTGAAAAAAGTGGGCAACAAAGTCACCTTGGTAGACATCAAAAACTATCCGGCGGAAAAAGTGAATCCGCCTGAAGGTGTAAAGAGCGTGGATTGGATTAAGTCGGGGTTTAAAACAAAGTAGTCGCTTTTTACCATTCATTATCGCAAACATAGTTCGACACAAACCTGCCTCCGCGGTTGCTGGCGCAGGTTTGTGCGAAGCAAAATTTTTCCGCGCTAGCGGAGATAATCTACTTTCCCCATGAAACATTATTTTTACCGGCGCCGACCGCGCCTCGTACCAATATGAGCGGCCTAGCCAGCGTTTTGGTCGACGGCATTATTTATTCCTCTTGGTTGTTTATCATGGCGGCCGGGCTCACGCTGATTTATGGCGTGATGAAAATCCTCAACATGACGCACGGCAGCCTCTATGCGCTGGGCGCCTACTGCGCTGCCTCCTTCGTGGGCTACTGGCTCAAGCAAGGTTATCCGCCGCTGGCGACCTATGGCGTGTTACTGGTTGCGGCGCTAGTCGTCGGCGTGGTGATGGGGCCGTTGCTAGAACGAGGCATTTTGCGTTTCATGTACGGCAAGCACGAAGTAATACTGCTGCTGGTGACCTACGCGCTGTTTCTCATTATGGAGGACGCAATTAAGCTCATCTGGGGCGTGGATTCTTACTCCGTTGCTGATCCCTATATTCTGCTTGGCAATTTCCAAATATTCGGGCTGAGCTATCCTACCTATAACCTGTTGTTGCTCGGCGTCGCCATCGTAGTTGGCATAGGCTTAACGTGGCTGTTGACTCGCACGATCACCGGAAAATTGCTCACCGCCGTGATCCACGATCGCGAAATGGCCGCCGCAGTCGGCATCAACGTCGAACGCTTTTACACGCTCACGTTCACGCTAGGCGCAGTACTTGCCGCACTGGGTGGCGCATTCACCGCACCCATGGTTTCCATTGTGCCGGGCATGGGCGTCGAAGTGATCGTGTTGGCCTTCGCGGTAATTGTCATCGGTGGCCTGGGAAGCCTACCTGGCGCGGCGATTGGCGCATTGCTTGTGGGCATCGTGCGCTCTGCATCGGTGCACTATTGGCCGGAAGTCGAACTGTTTAGCATTTATTTCGTGATGGCGCTGGTCTTGATCCTCAAACCCAAGGGGCTGTTCAGCACGCCGGAAGCAAGAAAAATATGATTTCCTCCAAACGTTCCCTAATCATCTTCAGCATCGCGATCATCGCACTGATGATCGCTGGACCGTGGTTACCCGACTGGGCTACCTTTCACATCACGCGCTCCATCGGCCTTGGCCTGGTGGTGTTAGGCCTAATGCTGATGTTACGGGCAGGGTTAGTTTCGTTCGGCCAGGGGCTGTATTACTGCCTCGGTGCCTACACCGCCGGATATTTGATGCATTTTCACAAGCTGCAAGATGCATTAGTGTTGCTTAGCGCCGGCACCCTCGCCGCAGCGTTACTTGCCGCGATCCTGGGCGCTTTGCTGGCGAATTATAGAGGCATATTTTTCGGCCTGCTCAGCCTCTCGTTCTCGATGATTTTGTACGGGGTGATCGTCAAGAGTTCCAGCCTGGGTTCGACGGATGGCTTTACGCTCTCGCTGCCGACTTTCTTCGGCATGGCCCTCGGTGAATCCTCCCGCTATGCCATGTTTATCTGCGCTTGCGTGTTGATGCTTATTTCCATTTGGGGTTTGGAACGCTATCTGCGCACGCCGCTGGGCCGCCTCGCGCCGGCCATACGCGACAACGAAATTCGCGTCGAATATCTTGGCCAATCGGTGCGTAGCGCCATTCACATCAAGTATGTGATCAGCGCAGCGCTGGGTGGACTCGGCGGCGCGCTCACGGCCATTACCGTCGGCCACATCGACCCTGAAATGGCCTACTGGACCACCTCCGGCGAGTTCGTGTTTATATTGATTTTGAGTGGATCGCAAAACGTCGTCGCGCCGTTTCTGGGCGCACTGTTGTTCGAATCGCTACGTACCTATGCTTATCAAAAATTTCCCTATGTGTGGCAAATGGCATTGGGCACCGCCATGTTATTAGTCATCAGTTTCCTGCCGGACGGTATTTGGTCGCTATTCAAATCCAAGCGAGTGAAAAGCGCATGACCGCCATTCTTGAAGCGCGTAATTTGCATAAACAATTCGGCGCAGTCACCGCCGCGAATGACATTTGCGCCAGCATCAATCAACACAGCGTCGTCGGCCTGATCGGCACCAATGGCGCGGGCAAAACCACTTTTGTGAATATGGTGACGGGCTACTTAAAACCGTCCAGCGGCAGCATATTGTTCGCCGGTCGCGACATCACGTCGTTAGCGCCGCGAGACATCACCCGCCTGGGTATCGCCCGTTCGTTTCAGATTCCGCAGTTGTACGACACACTTACGGTTCACGACAATCTGGTCATCGCGCTGGGTATTGTATTGCGCAACGGCAAACCCTCATGGTTTTCCAAGTTGCCGGCCCAGGTTCCAGGCCACAACGCCACGCTGGAAGAAGTCGTTGAAACATTGCTCGGGAAGTTCAACTTGCTCGACTACCGCGACCGCGAAGCGCGGATTTTGCCCCAGGGCGTGCGCAAACAACTCGATATCGCCATGGCCATGGCGGCTAAGCCGCAGGTGCTGCTGCTTGACGAGCCCACCAGCGGCGTGGCCGCGGAAGAGAAATTCGGCATCATGGATATGATCATGAACGCGGTTCGCGCGGAAAAAGTCACGGTGTTGTTTGTTGAGCACGACATGGACATTGTCGCCAAGTATTCCGATCGCGTGCTGGCGTTTTACGATGGCCGCATCATCGCGGACCAAGCGCCGCAGGACGCCTTGAACAACGCCGATGTACAACGTTACGTGACGGGTAAACGCCATGCTTAGCCTAACCAATCTCAGTGTGGCGATTCAATCCGTGGAGATATTACGCAGCGTAAAACTTGAATTGCCGAAGGGCCGCATGGCGGGCTTGATCGGCCGCAACGGCGCAGGGAAAACGACGCTGATGCGCAGTATCATGGGCGCGCTTCCATACCAAAGCGGTGGCGTTCAATTCGACGGTGCTGACTTGGCACACACGCCGGCACATCAGCGCAATCGCCTGGGTATCGGCTACATGCCGGAAGATCGGCGCCTCGTGCCTGAATTATCCGTGGAAGAAAATGTGCTGCTGCCGCTATGGGCTGTCGCGAGCAAAAATACCGACACGAAACTGAAGCAAGTCTATGAAATGATTCCTGAGGTCGCGCAGTTTCGTGATCGCAAGGCTTTGCAGCTTTCCGGCGGTCAGCAAAAATTGGTCGCCCTGGCGCGAGCGCTGATGAGCGGAACGAAATTGCTGTTGCTTGATGAGCCATTTGAGGGCGTTGCCCCCGCCCTGGCGCAGCGCTTGGTCGAAGTCATTGCGGAACTTAAACGCGAAGGTCTCACCGTGCTGCTTTCCGAATCCGATCTACAACATTCCGCCCCGCTGTTGGATCATGTATTTCGCATCGATCGCGGTGTCGTTGAACAAACATCATGACTTGGCATTTGCCATTGGAATATGCGATGCGCTACGAGGCGCACTTTGGTTCACGGGTGGTACGCTGCTTCCAACATCGTCCGGCAAGCGTCGATGAACTTTTTCGCAGTGCCCTCACCCGCTTTCCCGATCACGATGTCATCGTTGCGTCCTCGGGCGAACGCTGGTCCTACCGCAAGCTTGATGAAGCCGTAAGCCGCGTCGCCGCCGGCTTTGTTGCACGGGGTTTGCAGCCGGGCGATCGCATTGCCCTGCTGGTCGGCAACGATCCGGCTTTCGTCATCGCGCTGCTCGCCGCCGCGCGCTTAAACGCGATCACCGTGCCCCTTAACATCCGCGAGCAAACCCCTGAGCTGGAATTCGCGTTAAACCAATGTGGCGCAAAGATGCTCGTGCACGAGGCGAACCTCGCCGAACGCTTGCCGCAGCCGAGCGCATTACCGGGATTGCAATATCGCTTTGCAGTAAACGGAGATTGCGCGGATTCCGAATCATTTTTAGCATTACTAAAATCGGAATCCGCACAAACAATTTCTGCCGCCTCGAACGAGGAAGACGTCGCCGTGATTCTTTATACCTCCGGCACCACCGGCAAACCGAAAGGCGCGACCCTCACTCATCTCAACATTGTGCACTCGGTCATGCACTATGATCTGTGCATGGCGATTAGGCCTGGAAACCGCTCTCTGCTTGCCGTTCCGGCCAGCCATGTAACCGGCTTGGTGGCGATTATTTTGCAGATGATCCGCTGCGGCGGCTGCATCGTGATGCTGCGCGAATTCAAAGCCAAGGCCTGTTTGGAATTGATGGCGAAAGAACGCATCACCCATTCCATCATGGTGCCGGCAATGTACAACCTGTTCCTGCTCCAGCCTGACTTTGATGGTTATGACCTATCCGCATTCCGCTGCGGCGGCTATGGCGGCGCGCCCATGCCGCAAGCGACCATTGCAGCCCTCGCGAAAAAATTACCTAATCTAGTATTGATCAATGCCTACGGTTCCACGGAAACCACCTCGCCCAGCACGATGATGCCGCTGGGGCTCGGTGCAAGCCATTCCGATAGCGTCGGCCAAGTCGTGCCCTGTGGAGACGTGCGCGTGATGGATAACTTAGGCCACGAAGTGCCGCGCGGCGAATCCGGCGAGCTGTGGATCGGCGGCCCTATGGTGGTGCCCGGCTATTGGATGAATCCCGAGGCAACGCAAAAATCCTTCTGCGCGGGCTATTGGAAATCCGGCGACATCGGCTCCATCGACGCCGACGGCTTCGTACGCATCCATGATCGCATCAAAGACATGATCAACCGTGGCGGCTACAAAATCTACAGTGCCGAAGTGGAAAACGTCATGAGCCACCATCCACTCGTCATCGAGAGCGCCGTCATCCCCGTGCCCGATCCGGTATTGGGCGAAAAGGTGCAAGCCGTTGTCGTACGGCGTAATTCGAGCCTGACCGTGGACGCGCTGCGCAATTTTTGCGCCGAACATTTGTCCGACTACAAAGTTCCGGATTTTTTTGTTCTGCGCGATGAACCGCTACCGCGAAATGCAAATGGGAAAATTCTGAAGCGCGATTTGCGCGAGTGAGTTAGGGTCCCGAATCTCAATGATCGAACCAAATAGCCCACGGGACGCGCCGCCACGATCCAGTCAACCGGTCTGGAAGAACTACAAGGTCATGATCCCCCTCTGGCTGCTCATGCTTGGTCTGGTGTTGCTGGGCTTGCACTACGGCGTCGACAAGCGCGTGGTAGGCGGTGGCCTATTGTTGTTCGGCCTGTTATCGAATGCCTTTGCCTGGCTCATCGCCTTGGTTGGCGTAGTGCCCATAGTCGGACCGTTAATCGTGAAAATTCTTGCCATTCCGTTGCTGTGGTTAATCAACGGGATGGGTTATGTGGTTTCGTATGTTGCCATCAAGCGTGGCTATTCGAAGGACGTGTTGACTTATCGCGGACTGACGATCGCTTTGATCATCGGCATTATTATGGGTTATATCCTTGGCAAATTAATTTGACATATAGTTTTGTCGCAAGCCTCACTCTCAGACTTAACCTCAGCGGTATAAATAAATTTGGCAACACGCCAGGAGCCAAGCGGGGCGCGGCTCTCGGGCATGGCATGCTGGAGATGCTCGTCGTGATTAACGTTGCGGCCGGTCAGGCAGCGCGCAAGCCTGCGGGGATTATCCAACGCTCCAAGCCGTCGAACCCCCACTGTACCAGCAATGCCAGCACTGCCGCCGGCACCGCCCCGGCGAGGAGCGTCTCGTGGTCGTTGAGCGCGAGTCCTTGCGCAATGCGCTCGCCGTAGCCGCCGGCACCGATGAAGGCGGCGATGGTTGCCGTGCCCACGTTGATGATCGCGGCAGTTTTAATACCCGCGAGGATGGTCCCCATGGCGAGCGGCAATTCGATTAAACGCAATCGCGGCAGCGCCGGCAACCCCAGCGCCGATGCCGATTCACGCAAACTCAACGGTATTTGCGTCAACCCTGCATAGGTATTGCGCACGATGGGCAACAGCGCATAAAGAAATAACGCGGCGAGCGCGGGCAACGTGCCGATGCGGTCGAACACCGGAATCAAGAACGCCAATAGCGCGAGCGATGGGACGGTTTGAATCACGCCGCTCAAACTCAATACCCATTTCGCCATGGCGGAGCTGCGAGCTGCCCAAATCCCAAGCGGCACGGCTACGATGATGCTCAAGGCAAGGGACACGAACACGAGCAACAGATGTTGCGCCGTGAGGCGGCCGAAATCCTCGGCAAACAGCTTATCCCAGAAACCGCGTTTGCTGGAGCCCCTCACCGCGGCTGCGCCGCGCTGTTCGCGCAAAAAATCTCCCGCCACCGTCGCGAAATCCTTACCGTTCAGTTCCGCCTCGGCATTCATATGAATCATGCGCCGGTCGGCTATGGTGTTCGTCAGCCGCTGTAAGGCCGTCCACGACTTGGGAAAACGCAGAGCCACGTCGAGGCGATAAAACACCACCGCCTCGTAAGCCGGAAAATAGCTGCGGTCGTCAGGCAACACGCGCAGCTTAAATTTTTCGATCTTGGCGTCGGTGGCATAGATATCGGTCAGATCGATTTGGCCGTTGGCGATCGCGTCATAGGCGAGTCCGTGGTCGATACCTTGCGGCGTGGCGAACGGTAAGCCGTAAGCACGTTTTAATCCGTCCCAACCGTCGGCACGGCCAATGAATTCCTGCGAGAAGCCAAGGCGCAACTCAGGGTGCTTCGCCAGATCGGACAGCGTTTTAATGCCCAATTTTTCCGCCTGGTCCGCGCGGATGGCAAGCGCATAGGTGTTATTGAACCCGAGCGGCACGGCGACACCCAGGCCCAGTGGCGCCAACTGGCGATTGAGACTGGCGAGGTCGGACACGGTCGCGTTTTTCAGAATCTCTTTATCGATCGTGCCCGTGTATTCAGGGTAAGCGTCGATCGCGCCGCTCTTGAGCGCCGCGAAGACAATGGCGGTGTTGCCGAGCCCCGGTTTATGTGCGGCGCTGGTCTCGCCAGCCGCCACGACCGACTGCGTCAAAATTTCGCCGAGAATATAGGATTCGGTAAAACGCTTCGAGCCGATACGAATTTCATCGCCCAACGCGGCTTGACCCAGCGCCATCATGACGACTGCTAATAATCGGGCGGTATGTTTACAGCGCATGGGCCGGTTGCGGTAACGCACGTTGCGCGCGAATAAACGCGGTGACAAAGGCATCGGCGGGCCGCTCTAACAAGTCCATGGGCGCGCCTCGTTGCACAATGTGGCCGGCACGCATCAGGATGATTTCGTCGCCAAAAAAAGCGGCCTCGCTCATGTCGTGGGTGACCATTACGACGGTCTTTTTGAGTTGCGAAAAAATAGCCTTGAGTTCTTCCTGTAACTCGAATCGGATCACCGGATCGAGCGCGCCGAGCGGTTCATCCAACAACAATATCGGCGGATCGAGCATGAGCGCGCGCATGAGCGCCACTCGCTGCTGCTGTCCACCCGAGAGCTCACGCGGGTAGCGTTGTAACGTGCCGAGTTCCAAGCGCACCAACGCCGCGAGCTGCTGCACCCGCGCCACAATCTTTTGCTCAGTCCAATTGAGGTGCCGCGCGAGCAGCGTAACGTTGCTCGCTGCGCTCAAGTGCGGAAACAACCCGCCGTCCTGAATCACATAACCTATGCCGTGGCGCAACGCGAGCGCATTCTGATGAGTCAGCTTGACACCACTGATTTCAACCTGCCCAGCGCTGGGTTGAATGAGTCCCATCATGACGCGGAGCAACGTCGACTTACCGCAGCCGCTGGGGCCGATCAATACCGTGGTCGTCGCGGACCGAAACGAGAGTGTCACGGGCGCCAATGCATCGTGCCCATTAAAGGACTTTCGCACATCGTAGAGTTGAATCGGCGAACTGTCAGATTTCATGTTAGCGGCTCGGCTGCGAGAACTGAAAATCGGCGCAAACTGATTCGTCTTTGTCTCCTGCCATCTTATACTGCCCGGACAACGACAGGCCGGCAGCAGTGAACGGCGATGACATGCGGCGCAATACATCACGGCCAACCGCGCTGGAACCCAATACCAGAGCGATTCTCCAGGCACGATGGCCTGCGAGGCAGGCTGGATGCGCCTGCTGGCGTGATGCGGCTTCGAAGCCCTTCGAGGCAATCGCCGCATCGCGATCCACTATATCGTACAGGGTGGAGCCAGCGCTTCGCGCTTTGATCCACCCTACCACTATTTTCATCTAGACGTCCCCAAGATAAACTCGCTGCAACACATCGCTACCACGAATCTCGCGGGCGGCACCCTCAGCCGCAATGCGTCCCGTTTCGACCAAATAGCAATGGGTCGCAACCTTTAGCGCCTTGTCGACGAGTTGTTCCACCAGTAATACTGCGAGCCCGGCGCGTGACAAATCCGCCGCGACCTCCAGAATCCGGTCGATGACGATGGGAGCCAAGCCCGCTGACGGTTCATCGAGTATCAACAAGCGTGGTTCGCCGATGATACCCTGCGCCACGGCGAGGATCTGCTGTTGCCCACCACTGAGCCGAGAGGCAAGCTGGGTGCGGCGCTCAGCCAATTCTGGAAACAATTCATAGGCCCGCACGAGCTTTGCACGATCACCGCGCGGCGAACGGGCATAGGTGCCGATGAGTAAATTGTCTTCCACGCTCAGGTTGGCAAACACGCGATGACCTTCCAACACTTGCACTATGCCCGCGCGCACGATCTCGCGCGGCGTTTGATGCATAATGTCGACGCCCGCAAAGCTTACCTGCCCGGCAGACTTTGGAATCAGGCCGGATATAGCGTGCAGCATGGTGCTTTTGCCCGCGCCGTTGCGGCCGAGCAGCGCGACGAATTCTCCCGCGCGAACGTCAAACGACACGCCGTGTACCGCCTCGGCTTTACCGTAAGCGATCCGCAAGTCGGTCACTTGCAACAGCATTTCAGCGGGGCGTGTCGTCGTCATGCTTATGCGCCGAGATAAACACGAATCACGTTCGGGTCCGCGCGCACGTCGCCGGGCGTGCCGTGCTTGATGACGCGACCGAGATCCAACGCCGTCACGGAATCGCATAGGCGAAACACGAAATCCGTGTGATGCTCAACCAGTAACACACCTAAGCCACAGTCGCGCAGTGTGCCGATGATGGCTCCCAACCGCTCGATCTCTGCACCGGTTAAGCCACCGGCGGGTTCGTCTAACAGCAAATAATTTGGCCGCGCAGTAAGCGCTCGAGCGATTTCTAAGAAACGTTGGTCGGCGTGTTCCAGCAACATCGCGCGGCGCTGCAACGCATGTCCTAATCCAACCCCGTGTAACAATTCACTCGCGCGTTCGCGCAACTCGGCGTCTTCCGCGTGCACTTGTGGCAATGCGAGTGCCGTCGCGATGAATCCGGCCCGCGTGTCGCCCCAGCCACCCAGAACAGCATTCTCCAACACCGTGAGTGCCGGCAATAGCCGCGGCTTCT
>JBDSJK010000330.1:0-4545 GCA_039917535.1 Burkholderiales bacterium | reverse complement strand
ACCCAGGCGGTGCACGGTATTGGCTAAGAAGGCCTGCGCATGGTTCGACGAATGACTGTTGCCCGGCCGCAGCCAGCAGTTGGCGATCATGCGCGTGTCGGCCACGAACGCCATCAGCGGGTGATGGCTGGCCCGACCCTGTTTGGCGGGGTTGTAACCCCGGACCGCGCCGTCTTGCGACCCGTAGCGGGCCATGACGGTGGAATCTAAATCGAGCGTGATGCCGCTGATGCTAATGCAGCCAAATAGCCACTGATACAGCGAATCCATCACGGCTTCATTAGTGCGTTGGCCAAACTTATTGAATAGCCGCATGACGGCTTTAAAATTGGCCATGCCCGGCATCACAGCCCAGTCACTCGACCACGAAGCGCGCTCAATGAGCGTTAATGTAGTCAACAGACTACAAGAGGCCGCAAAGAAAGTACAACACGCTCGAAAACAATTGTTTCTTTCCATTAACCGTCGATCCAAATCCGCACCCTAACATCAGCCGTTTCAGGCTCATCTTTGGATTGGAAAATACTCACCTAACGTCCTCGGGGAGCTAGGACATAAACATCACGCCGTAAACCTAGCAAACAAAAAAGACTTTCGCTGCATTGCAGAAGACGTTTTAAAGCTTGAATTGAATGCCTTGCGCCAGCGTCAAATCTCGACCCCAGTTGATAGTGTTGGTTTGGCGTCGCATGTAGGCTTGCCAAGCGTCTGATCCCGCTTCGCGCCCGCCGCCGGTTTCCTTTTCACCGCCGAAGGCGCCGCCGATTTCAGCGCCGGAAGTGCCAATATTAACGTTTGCAATTCCGCAATCGCTGCCGGTCGCCGACAAGAATCGTTCGGCGTGCTCGAGCCGCCCGGTGAACAGCGCCGATGAAAGGCCTTGCGGTACCGCGTTATGCAGCTCGATCGCCTCCTCCAAGTCACCGTAAGTCATCACATAGAGAATCGGCGCAAAGGTTTCGCGCTGCACCACGCCCCACCGATTCTCGGCACGGGCGAGGGTCGGCTGGACAAAATAGCCTGCACGCGCGATAACGTCGCCGCCGAATAGGATTTTGCCACCAAGTAAGCGAATTTCCGCGACCGTCGTTTTGAAGCACTCCACTGATTCAGCGTCGATCAAAGGACCCATCAGCGTTTCGGATTGAAGCGGATCGTCGACCCTGATTTGCTGATAGGCATGCACCAAACGGCCGGTCAGTTCTGCATAATGCGACTCATGCACAATTAAGCGCCGCGTAGTGGTGCAGCGCTGTCCGGCCGTGCCAACCGCGCCGAACACGATCGCGGGCACCGCGAGGTCTAGGTTTGCGGTTTCATCGACAATGACCGCGTTGTTGCCGGAGCATTCGAGCAAACACTTGCCCATGCGTTTTGCCACGCTTTGCGCCACTTGTTTACCCACCGCGCTTGAGCCGGTAAAGGAAACCAGCGCTACGCGTGGATCGGCAACCAAGTGTTCGACCAGTTTCGTGCGATCACTGACAAGCACCGAAAACACACCTGGATAGCCCGCATCGCGCGTGACCTGTTCGCAAATCTGTTGTACCGCCAAGGCGCACAGCGGGGCTTTAGGCGAAGGCTTCCAGACCACCGTGTCGCCGGCAATTGCGGCGATGAAGGCGTTCCATGCCCAAACGGCGACCGGAAAATTAAAGGCAGAGATGACTCCCACTACGCCGAGCGGATGCCATTGCTCATACATGCGGTGCTGCGGCCGTTCCGAATGCATGGTTTTACCGTACAGCATGCGCGACTGGCCGACCGCGAAATCGGCGATATCAATCATCTCCTGCACTTCGCCATCGCCTTCCTGCTTGATCTTCCCAGTTTCCAGCGATACCAAGGTACCGAGCGCGTCTTTGTGGATGCGTAATTGCTCGCCGATCAAACGTACCAGTTCGCCGCGCTTTGGGGCGGGCACGTTGCGCCAGGCATGAAAAGCATCGACGGCATTGGCGACGATGCGCTCGTAGTCATTTTGCGTCGCGGCTTCGACACTTGCGATCACCGCACCGGAAGAAGGATCGATGGACGCAAACGAGCGGCGTTCATGCTGCATCGAAGCAGAGTCGATTATCGATTGTGAAGGAGGGGGCTTGAGTCCCAGTCGTTGCAACACTTGCATGGTTAGATCGAGTCTGTTCACGAGCAAAGCTTCGCCTATTGCGCCCGCTACGCGGCCTGGCGCAGTCCGCTGTCTAATTCGCTGAAAGCGAGACCAATCTGCCATACCCCCCAATCTATTTCACCACGCGTGATAGTGAGCGGCGGAGCAAAGCGCAGCACGGTGCCATGCGTGTCTTTACTCAGCACACCCCGAGCCGCAAGGCATTCGCAGACCGCACGTGCGCTCGCTTTGGTTGTGTCGATTTCGACGCCGACAAACAGCCCCAGTCCGCGCACATCGCGGATTAGCGGACTGGCGATGGTGCGCAGTTGCGCAATCAGGTAGCTGCCCATTTCCGCGGAGCGTTCCACTAGCCGTTCTTCCACTATGACATTCAAGGTTTCTAACGCCACGGCTGCCGCGAGTGGGTTGCCGCCGAAGGTGCTGCCATGATCGCCTGGCGTAAACACCTGCATGACTGCGTTATCAGCCAAGAAAGCGGAGACCGGCAAAACGCCGCCGCCCAGCGCCTTGCCCAAAATCACCCCGTTGGGTTTCACATTCTCGTGTTCGCAGGCGAGGAACTTGCCGGTGCGCCCCAATCCGGTTTGCACCTCGTCGCAAATCAACAGCACGTTGCGCTCGCGGCAAATGCGCGCGCACTGCGCAAGATAACCGCGCGGCGGTACCACAATCCCGGCTTCGCCCTGCACCGGCTCGACTAGGAAGGCAGCGGTGTTGGCGGTAATGGCCTTTGCCAGCGCGTGTGCGTCACCGTACGGAATCAGCTTGAATCCCGGCGTCAGCGGCCCGAAGCCGTCCCGGTACTGCGGTTCAGAGGACAGGGAAACGATTGTGGTGGATCGTCCATGGAAGTTGCCTTCGCAGGCGATGATCTCAGCTTGGCCGTCGGGAACACCCTTGATCTTGTGCGCCCATTTGCGCGCCGCCTTGAGCGCGGTCTCCACGGCCTCCAGGCCGGTGTTGACCGGCAACGCTTGCTCAAAACCAGTGAGCTCGCTCAAGAGTCGCAAGAAAACCGGCAGGCGATTGTTGTAGAACGCGCGCGACGTCACCGCCAGCGTTTGAGCTTGTTGGGTAAGCGTCTGCATAATACGCGGATGAGCGTGTCCCAGGCTCACCGCAGAATAGGCGGACATCATGTCCAGATAACGCCGACCTTGAACATCCCACAGGTAAACACCTTGCCCGCGGGCAAGCACGACGGGGAGAGGATCGTAGTTGTGGGCGCCGTAACGCTGTTCCATCTCGATCAGCGAAGCCCGCAATTCGCACTGGTCTTGCAACAATGCGGCCAGCATCGCTTGCACCAAGCGCGCAGTCTTGCCATCCACATCGCGATGCGGATTGTATTCGGCGATCTCAAGCGCGAGCAAGGCAGGGTGCCTATTCAACGCCTGCAACGCTTGCACAAATTCCGCACCGCGGATTCCGCCCTCCGCCGGCGTGCTCACACCGGGCGCGTCGCGCGGATCAACGACGTCTAGATCGATCGTCAAGCCGAATCCAACGGTCCCGCTTTGAACGATCGCAAGCGCCTCTTGCAGAACCGGATCGAGGCCGCGACGCGCGATTTCCGCCATGGCGAAAACGCGTACGCCGAGCCGCGTGAGGAGCGCAGCCTCGTCCGGCTCAAAATGGCGCGCGCCGACCACACAGACATGCTGTGGCGCCAATGTCGCTCTCCCGCGAGTGAGTTCTGGCGCGCCGTGGCCAAGCAAGCAAGCGAGCGGCATACCGTGCAGATGGTTGCTCTGGGTGGTTTCCAAGGTGTGGCTGTCAAGGTGCGCGTCTATCCACAACAGGCCGATCGGGCCTGGCGCCGCATCGTGTACGCCTTGCCAAGTGCCAATCCCGCAGCTATGGTCGCCGCCCAGCACCAGCGGGAAAGCGCCACTGTGCACAACCTGCGCGGTTTCCGCAGCTAGTCGTGAAGCCAAGCTGCTGACCGCGGAAAGCGTATTGCATTCCCCGCTCGAAGAAGAAAGCGTAACAAGCCAACTCACTTCAACTTGCATAGCTTGAAGCGTTTTCATTAAGCCTGCCGCCTGTAGTGCAGACGGACCATCGACACAGCCGTGATCGGGCGCCCCTATGCCCCACGCCGCGCCAATAATCTGTATATCGCGCGAGTCTTGGTAGTCAAACGCATGTCTCGACACTAAAATTCTCCCGTTAAGATTTGTTCACAATCGTTGGATCATTTGTAGGCGCTTTCGTTCACCCGTTTGACTATCCGGATAGCTGAGAAAATACAGCCTGAAGCATTGCGCTTCGCCGCACTCAGTCCTCGTCATTACTGGCCAACAGTGCGGCGTTGCCGCCCGCGGCGGCGGTATTAATTGATACCGTGCGCTCGGTGGCGAAACGCTGCAAATAATTTGGCCCCCCAGCCTTCGGGCCGGTCCCCGACA
>JBDSJK010000329.1:0-5013 GCA_039917535.1 Burkholderiales bacterium | reverse complement strand
CGGGCGCGTTCGGCGATACTCACCAATTTTCCTGCGCTGACAGAGTCGACGCCCGATTCGTGGGCCACGATCTCGGCTTCAATATCATGGTTTGGGTAGCCGAAATCTAGGGCACCAAAGCGCTGCTTGGTGGATTGCTTGAGATCTTTCAATACACTCTGATAGCCTGGATTGTACGAAACGACAAGCTGAAAATCCGCGTGGGCACCAACGGTTTCGTTTTTCTTGTCGAGCGGCAACATGCGACGCGTATCGGTCAACGGATGAATGACCACCGTCGTATCTTGGCGGGCTTCAACGACTTCGTCCAAGTAACAAATCGCGCCATAGCGAACCGCTAAGGTTAAAGGTCCATCCTGCCAATGGGTGCCCGACACGTCGAGTAGAAATCGACCGACGAGGTCGGAAGCTGTCATGTCTTCGTTGCAGGCCAAGGTAATGAGCGGCTTGCCCAGCTTCCACGCCATGTATTCCATGAAGCGGGTCTTGCCGCAGCCCGTGGGACCTTTCAACATCATCGGCATGCGCGCGGCATAGGCGGCCTCAAATAACACGATCTCATCGCCAACGGCACGGTAATAGGGTTCGCGCTGCACTACAAATTGTTGAATGAAATCGTTTGTTGGCATAATCTGTTTTAACATTTCGCTACTCTTTGTGTTTTTTACTGGATTAATTCACTACTTACGTCGCGGCATGGGCGTGCGAGCCGTTACCTCGACGCGAGCACATCGCCACAGCGCTAATTGCGCTTCACGCAATGCCGCACCATCGTCGGCGATGATCCGCGCAAAAATCCCTAGTTTCTGTCTCATCAACGACGCACCCGCATAAATGCCGTCAATATTGTCAAGCGCATAACGCCAGCCGTCGAGAACCGTGGCTAGAAATTCTTGGCGACAAAACAGCATGACGCTAGCTTGTGCTACGCAGGATCCCATCAGTCCTGGCGTAACGCCCAACAGATCCTTGCCATTCACGCGAATGCGATCGCGCACCACGACCTCGCCCGTCGTGTCTCGCACGGTAATATCGCCGTGGAACGAGTCGAAGGCTCCGCCTAGCGCGCGATAGTCGTGCAGCAGGAACGCGTCACTAAGCATCACACACGCGTTGGGTTGTAATATCAGGTCAATGCTTGATTTGACCCTGGACCCGACGAACAAAATCATTGGGTCCGGCAGATATTCGACCAGTGTATTTTCCGCCGCGACTATGCTGACACTTTGCTTGGCCTGTCCGACAGGCATGCTATGGACGATGGTGGACGCCGCCGTGGTCACGTGGGCTTTAGCGCCAGGCGTCGCATCGATACTTAGATGCAAAGCATCGTGCGCGAAGATACCACCGGCACAGGATTGAATGTAGACCGTCGCCATGCCGTCAGGATCACCATCTAAGTAAAACGGTCGACAAAAGTGAAACGGATACGGTGCAAACTGGCGCTCGATATGGGTTCGCCCGCTCTCGTCGCTTGCGAAACGCAGGAACGCCGAACATTCCGACGATTTGGCGACCGTGGGAGCGAGCCGGAGTGTTTGAACGTCTTCAGCCAAGATACGATCACCGGTCAAACAACACCTCACGGGCAATCTGCTCGAGCACGGCGTCGACACCTTCACCGGTCGCGCAATTCGTCAACAGCAGCGGCCTGCCGCCTCGCACTTGCGTGGCCTCACGGGTCATCCGTTCGAGATCAACGCGGACGTAGGGGGCCAAATCCGTCTTGTTGATCACCAGCAAATCGCACTGCAGGACGCCGAGACCGCGCTTGCGAGGAATATCATCGCCACCAGCAACGTCGATTACGAACAACCAGTAATCCACCAGATCCAACGAGAATGAGGACGCAAGATTGTCACCACCGCTTTCGATCAATACGAGATCAAGCGGACTGAATTTTTGCTCGAGAAACTCAGCAGCTTGCAAATTCAACGTCGGATCTTCGCGTATGGCTGTGTGTGGACAGGCGCCCGTTTCTACCGCCATGACCCGGTCAACCGCGATCAGGCCGCTACGCTGGATGCGTTCCGCGTCCTCTTTCGTCACGAGATCGTTGGTAATGACCGCAATCTCGGTCCCGCGCTGAATGAAGCGTGGAATCAACTGCTCAAGCAAGGCCGTCTTGCCCGAGCCCACGGGCCCGCCTATGCCTACCCGCGCTGGGCCAGGATGACGCTGAGTTTGGATCACCGCGCTCATATCAACGCAGCATGTAGCGTTGCGCGAGAGGCAGTTCCCGCGCCGGCTCACACGTTATTAATTTGTCATCTATAAAGACTTCGAATGTCTGCGGATTCACGCGGATGTTAGGGCAAGCTGAGTTGTGAAGCATGTGTTGCTTGTTTAGCTTGCGCGTACCACGAGCCGCGAGACAGGCTTTGTGGATGCCGAGTCTGTCTTGGATATGAGCATCCACAGCAAGCTGATTAACAAAATTAACACTTAAGGATTGCTTCGCTCGGCCAAAAGCACCCCACTGGGGCCGCATCAATAGCGGTTCGCAAGTCATCAAACTCGCGGCACTATCACCCATGGCGGACCAAACAATAAAGCCACCTTTCACCACAAGTTCCGGTTTAATGCCGAAGAACGCCGGGCGCCACAGCACGACGTCCGCAAGCTTGCCACTTTCCAGTGAGCCAATGTGTGCATCAATGCCAAACGTGCGCGCCGCATTGATCGTATATTTCGCAACATAGCGCTTGATGCGTTCGTTGTCACCCAATTGGGTCTTCTCTTCTTTCAGCCGCCCGCGTTGATCTTTCATCTTGCTGGCCAATTGCCACGTTCGGCAAATCACTTCATTGATGCGGCCCATACCCTGGCTATCGGATCCCAGCATGGATATGGCACCGAGGTCATGCAGCACGTCCTCTGCTGCGATGGTCTGAGCGCGAATCCGGCTCTCTGCAAATGCCACATCTTCGGGCACGGCAGGGTTAAGATGATGGCACACCATGATCATGTCGAGGTGTTCATCGAATGTATTCACTGTATAGGGATTAGTAGGATTGGTCGACGACGGCAAACAATTGGCGTGGCCAACGACGGAAATGATATCGGGTGCGTGGCCACCGCCCGCACCTTCCGTGTGGTACATGTGTATGGTCCTGCCGTTGATCGCAGCGAGGGTGTCTTCAAGGAATCCACTTTCGTTCAATGTGTCCGTGTGCAACTGAACTTGAAAATCGTACTCATCCGCAACCGTCAAACAAGTATCGATCACCGCAGGCATCGCGCCCCAGTCCTCATGGATCTTCAGTCCCAAGCAACCACCGGCAAGTTGATCGATGAGCGAACGGGGCTTCGACGAATTGCCGCGACCGAGGAAGCCAAAATTGATCGGCCATTGCTCCGATGCTTGTAGCATCTTGCCGACATTCCATGCGCCACCACAGTCGATACCGACTGTGATCGGACCAAGGGAGCCGCCCAATAAGGTTGTCAGGCCTGACGAAATTGCATGTTCGCACAACTGCGCGCTATCAAAATGGACGTGAACATCAATTCCCCCGGGGGTTGCAATCAATCCTTCGGCATCGCGCACGGTCGTCGCCGCGCCACAGATCAACTGCGGATGTACGCCATCCATCACCGCTGGGTTTCCCGCTTTGCCGATGGCGACGATACGGCCATCCTTGATGCCGATATCACCTTTTACAATTCCCAGCACTGGATCGATTATCACCGCATTGCTTATTAGCATGTCGAGCGAACCCATCGCGCTGTCATAACCTGCTGTGAGTCCCAAGCCGTCGCGCAGGGTCTTGCCGCCACCATGTAGGCACTCATCGCCAGGGACGGCATAGTCATGCTCGATCTCGGCAAACAATGACGTATCGCCGAGACGCACCGCGTCGCCCTTGGTCGGGCCATACATAGCTGCGTATTCTTTTCGTGTCATCGTCGCCATAGCTAGGCCCCCTTATAACCGCGGTCTTTGGCTAGCTTGACTGCCTGTGCTTTCCGCTCAGGACTTCGCGTCGAGCCGTTAGTCAGTCCGTTCAGGCCATAGACTTCGCCAGTGCCACCGAACTCGACCAATGTCACTTCCTTGCTTTCGCCGGGCTCGAAGCGAACTGCGGTTCCGGCGGGAATATCCAGATGCATGCCGTAAGATTTCTCGCGATCAAATTGTAAGGCGCGATTCACCTCGAAGAAATGATAATGACTGCCCACCTGGATCGGCCGGTCACCGGTATTGAGCGCTTTGATTTTGGCTTTGCGCTTGCCCACATTCAATTCAATATCTCCATTGAGTGTAATGATTTCACCCGGATGAATCTGAACTTGCTTCTTGCCCTTGCCTTTGCCGGGACGGATGGGATCATGCACCGTCACCAGCTTGGTCCCATCGGGAAACGTACCTTCTACTTGGATCATGGGCATCATGTCGGCAACACCGGGCATAACGTCATCCATGCTGAGCAAAGTCGAACCAAAACCAATCAACTCGGCCACGCCACGCCCTTCCCGCGCACCCTCCAATATCTCATCGACGATGAACGCCACGGCCTCCGGATGATTGAGTTTGAGACCTTTCGCCTTGTGCTTGCGTGCGATCTCAGCCGCCGTATAAATCGTCAGTCGTTCCAGTTCCGTCGGCGTCAGCAACACGATACTATCTCTTCAATTAACGAATAATCGGTGCTGGCTGACTTCATGGCGCATCATGGCGATTTCCGATGCAGGCACGAAGCTGGACAACTCATCTTTGGCGGGCGTTTGCATCAGAATAGCGATACGATGGTGACAGGCCGCAAGTACCTTCTGCGCATCCACATGACCCATGATACCGAGTCGAATAGCTGCACCGATTGCCCCAATACACAACGTGTGAGCCGACATGGTCTGCGCGGCATCCAAACTCATGCCGACACCGCGCCATAACAAGCCCTGCACTATGGCTAAGTGACCGAAGGCCTTGCCGGCCTGGACCATCTCTCGGTAGGCGTCGGCCTGGGAAGTGCCCAACTGGCTGTGAATGCGTAGCAGAGTTGCTCCCAAGCG
>JBDSJK010000328.1:0-12319 GCA_039917535.1 Burkholderiales bacterium | reverse complement strand
CGGGATGCCGCCCGCGTCCACGTAATGCACCAAAGCGCCTAGCTTTTCTAAGGCAGCATCCGACTCCAGGCCGAAACTCGCGCTAAAGACTTCGAAGGTTACTTTGCCACCCCTATGCGTGAACGCGGCCCCATCGAAGTCGAAACCGAGCGCTCTTTTGGGACAGTCTTCTGGTTTGTTCAGCCATTTGATTTTCGCGTTCGAGTCGATAAAGCGATGAATCAACCATGCGCTGGCTAGGCGGTCGATCCAGGGTCGCTTGCGAGTCGCCCAAATACGCCCTTGATACTCGGCCACGTTGAGCCTCTTGATGCGCCCCGCCACGGCATGCGGTTCTCCGGGAGCGAGAATTTGATTGGCCGCCCCAGTGAAGGTATCGAGTTGCCCCCTGGCTTGATCCTGTGCCGCGCCCGGAAAGAAATCCTGCATCGCGATGCTCTCAAATTCTTTGCGAAGCTTGTCCGTGGTTCGCGCCAGTTCTGCGCGTTTTGCTTGCTTTAGGACGCGCGCGGCTGATTTGATGGCGGCCACCAACTTGGCGTAGTCCTCCGTGCGATCAAACAACTTAGCGAAGTCCTGGTTGGGACCGGGGATCTCCATTAGCTGCGCGGTTCCGCCTGCGCCGACTAATTCGTCCACCTGACCCTGTAGTGCTGCGCGAAACGTAGGGTGGTTGGGCAACACATATACACCGTCGCGTATGACGCCGACGCCGAGGGCTTTCAAGCCACGCCACGTGCGCATTCTTAGCGCCGGCCGCTGTCCTGAAATGGTGAGAATCAATAGCAACCAACCCAACGAAGCATTGGCATTCGAAACAGGGTTCACTGTCACTTGCGTTGCGTTTCTCATTGGTGTTATATTACAACATCATCGTTATTTTTACTACAAACCGAGTCTTCGATCGCTTGTGCCCAGTTGTTCTTCCCTCACCTCAAAGGAGTTAAGCCATGACCTTCTTCCCACGTGTTGCCATCCACCCCGTCCCCGCTCTCGTCATATTTCTGGTCAGTGCCCTGGTCACTCCAATGACTTGGGCCGGCGACGAAGGCGACAACGCGGCTCTGCTACAGGCGCTCCCCAAGAGCAAGCTCACGCTCGCCGAGGGCTTGAAACAGTCCACCAAAGGCGCGGAAGTACCTATTTCAGCGAAGTTTGAGCTTGATGATAACAAACAGTTGTCGCTTTCGGTGTACACAGCAGAGAAAGGGCTGGCGGTGGATACCGAACACAATGTCCTGAAGGAGCTCGCCGGCAGTCCCGAGCAAACACCCTGGACGCCGAAAGCCGAAGTGTTCAAAGATATCCCCCATGTCGCGCGCGCTTCGGGACATTTGACAATCACGGCCCTGGCCAAGCACTCGCTCGCCGACATCATCGCACGCGCGCAGAAGGAGCATACGGGCATGGTGTTCTCGATCGTGCCGGTTGTCCACGATGGAAAGCCAGTCTACGAAGTGCTCGTCGCTGACAAAGGCAAAGTCTACGAATACCTATACGACACGACGACTGGCGCGAAGGTTGCGTCGAAAAAGTAGATTTCCCCTACGTGCAGATCCAACGAGCGGAGTTAGATCGGCGTGGATACCAGTTTATCTTCTAAGACGAACGCTGCGGAGCCCGTCTATGACCTGTGGCAGCTTATTGCCTATGCGCTCAAGCTGGGAACGTTGGGCTTCGGCGGACCCGTTGCGTTGGTCGGCTATATGCATCGGGACTTGGTTGAATCCCGCAAGTGGATCTCCGAGTCCGACTACAAAGAGGGGCTCGCGCTTGCCCAACTGATGCCGGGTCCGCTGGCCGCGCAGCTCGCAATGTATCTGGGCTATGTTCACTATCGGATTCTAGGTGCGACGCTGGTGGGACTCGCTTTTGTTTTGCCTTCTTTCTTGATGGTAATCGCCATAGGCGCGGCTTATGTCTCGTACGGCGGGCTCCCGTGGATGCAAGCCGTGTTCTATGGCGTGGGCGCTGCGGTCATCGGCATCATCGCAATCAGCGCGTATAAGCTCACGACCAAGAACATCGGCAAAGACAAGTTGTTGTGGGGGATTTACCTAGTTAGCGCGGCTACCACCATCGTCACCCAATCGGAAACCGTGTGGCTATTTCTGGGCGCGGGCATTCTTGGTTGGCTGGTAAAAGCTCCGCCCAAAAGCTTTCCCGGCAAAGGCGGCACGAACGCTTTTCTTGCGTTCGCCACACCGCTTGCCCAGGCACCTGCTATGGCCGCGACGAGCGTCGATTGGTCGCACCGGGTGCAGATTGGCGCCTTCTTTGCGAAAGCGGGGGCCTTATTATTTGGCAGCGGACTGGCTATTGTGCCGTTCTTGCGGCTGCCGGCGGTGCGATCACGGGTGCGGTGATCGTGCTGGGACAGCGTTCCATTACCGATGTCGCTACGCTACTGCTGGCCCTTGTCACGATCGGCTTGATCTGGAAAGGCAAGAAGCTTCCCGAGCCTGTCATCGTATTGATTGCGGCCCTGGTGGGGCTCGTGGTTTACCCACTCGGTAAGCACTGCAATGCTGAATGACCGAATCGATTTGGACACGCTTGCGATGGAAGTGGCTAACCGGAAAGAAGGCACTCCGTTCAATTAGTCCAATAACAAGCGCTGCTTGTAACGTTTAAGGAAGGAGAAAAGTTATGAGATTCAAGAGATTCGGAATACTGATTGTTTTCTGGTTGAGTTGCCTATACCTGCCCGGTTTAGCCCGGAGCGCGGATATTGAGCTGAACACGGCCAGGATCGAGAAACTCACCGGCGTCAAGGGGGTGTTCAACGAAAAAGAAGGCGTATTCAAAGTCACGCTACCACGCAACGACATTAAGTTTACGATCGCGGGCGTAAAAATGAATCCCCAACTAGGCCTAGGCGCTTGGGCGGCGTTCACCAAGCTGGGAGAACATACAATGGTCATGGGCGACATGGTGCTAGTAGAAGAGCAAGTCAATCCGGTCATGAGCGCTGCGCTGGATAATGGTTTAGAGGTGACGGCACTGCATAACCACTTCTTCTGGGACACGCCGAAAATTATGTTTATGCACATCGGCGGCATGGGCGACGAGGAGGTATTGGCGAAAACCGTTGGGCAGGTGTTCAACAAGCTCAAAGAAACGCGCGATACCAAACCGCCCATTCCCAACGTTGACATCGATCCGGCCAAGACTTCGCTGGATGCGAAGAAGATCGATGACATCATGGGTATGTCCGGATCACTCAAGGATGGCGTCTATAAAATCGTCATCGGCCGCAAAACCATGATGATGGGCCACGTAATGGGCAAGGAGATGGGCGTTAACACCTGGGCGGCCTTTGCGGGAAGCGATGGCAAAGCAATCGTGGACGGTGATTTCGCGATGTTGGAGAACGAAGTACAAGGTGTGCTCAAGGCTTTACGTGGGGCTGGCATCAACATCGTCGCGATACACAACCACATGATCAACGAATCGCCTCGCTATGTGTTTCTGCACTATTGGGGCGTGGGCTCCACGACAGACCTCGCCAAGGCGTTGAGGGCTGCCCTGGATACGCAAAGCAAGCAATAAATTCGGAGCAACGATGAAGATAGCAATTTTGGCATTCCTGATGATGACCGCGACAACTGCAGCGTTCGCTGAAACCGACACTTTTGATAATGACAAAGTCGGCATACCGCCCGCGGATTGGGCCTGCGGCGTGACAGGACGCGGCACGCCAAAGTGGATGATCGAAGCGGATTCTTCGGCGCCGAGCAAACCCAACGTGATTAAGCAATCCGGTAGAGGAACGTTCCCATGGTGCGTGAAGAAAAGCGTTTCGATTGCGGACGGATTTGTCGAAGTGAAGTTCAAGCCCTTGGAGGGCCGCGCGGATCAAGCGGGTGGTTTGGTTTGGCGCTGGAAGGATGGCGACAACTACTACGTGGCGCGTGCGAACGCCCTCGAGGACAACATATCGCTTTATTACACCGAAAAGGGAAATCGAATCACGATCAAATATGTCGACGCGCCTGTTCCGCGCAACCAGTGGCACACCTTACGCGTCGAGTTCACCGGAAAGAACATCAAGGTCCTTCTAGATGGTAAGAGTTACATAGAGCTTGAGGATAACCACATTGCGGGCGCGGGCGCCGTCGGAGTATGGACCAAGGCGGATAGCGTCACGGCGTTCGATGATTTTTCTTTCGGCGCAAACTGAGAGGTCTTGGTTATGAAATGGATCACACGCGAACGCCCGAAGATCGACCGCATCGCCTTCCCCTGGCTGATTGCGCACTTTATCGACCAAACGCCGGAATTTCTGTTCGTGCCGGTAGGCGATGTACTCCGCATCGCGGCAGAAACGGGGGCGATTCCCTATGATATTCCTGACGTAGAGCTGTCTCACAAGGGAGAGCGTTGCAGTTTTGACGCGTTTTTGAAGAAATACCGGTTGACCGACCCCGCGCTGGATCAGCTTGCGGTCATCGTGCGCGGCGCCGATACCGCCCGCCTTGAGCTTGCGCCACAAGCCCCAGGACTGTTCGCCATTTCATTGGGCTTGTCGGATATCTTTCAAGACGACCATGAAATGCTCAAACATGGCCTAGTGGTCTACGACGCACTTTACGCGTGGTGCAAGACCTGCCAGAAAGAAACCCATGATTGGCCACCCACCGCATAAGCTAACAGTCCATCGTTAGGCCCCCGTGTGATTTGCGCAAACGAAAATTCCCTATGAAGCGACAGCTTACGCTCGTCGCACTGTTAGCAATCGCCGGCACCGGTAGCCTGGGCCTTTTGACGTCATGCGCTAAGCAGCAGACTGTTGTCGTTTACGTGAGTCACGATCAAGTGTTCTCCGAGCCGATCCTGAAGGATTTCGAGAGAGAAACGGGGATCAAAGTGCGAGTGGTCTACGACACCGAGGAAACTAAAAGCACCGGGGCGATGAACCGCCTCATTGCCGAAAAGAATAATTCGCAAGCCGATGTCTATTGGGCCAACGAACCGATTCGTGCCGAGGTGTTGCGGCAAAAGGGCATCTCAGCGCCTTACATTTCACCGAATGCCGCGGGCATCCCCGATACTTTTCGCGAACCCAATGGGCACTGGACCGGCTTTGCGGCAAGGGCGCGAGTGCTTATCGTGCATAAAGACACCAACCCAAGACCAAGTTCCGTTGTTGCTTACACCGACCCGCGCTGGCGAGGAAAGACGGTGATTGCCAATCCGCTATTCGGCACGACGACTACACAGATTGCGGCGTTATTCGTGCTATGGGGCGATAAGCGCGCGAACACCTTCATGCGCAACCTACACAACAACGCTATAAAAGTCTCCTCTAGCAATGGCGATAGCGCTGATTTGGTGGCGCGTGGCGAATTTGCTTTCAGTCTGGTGGATAGCGACGACGTGGTGAATCGGATGAAGCGAAATCAGCCGGTCGAGATGGTCTATCCCGATCAAGGCAACGACGAGGTAGGCTGTTTCATCGTGCCCAATGCAGTTGTGCTAGTCGCCGGTTCACCCCATCCAGAGGCCGGCAAGATGCTTATCGATTACTTGCTCTCGAAAGAAACGGAGAAGAAGCTCGCCTTTTCCGACGCGGCGCAGATTCCACTGCACGCAAGCGTTGCGACGCCACCTTATGTGAAGTCGATCGAATCTATAAGGGTAATGAAGGTGAACTACGCGCAAGTCGCGGCGAAACTGCAGGCGATCCAGCCCCTGCTCAAAAACTGGATTGGGCCTTGAAGCTTGCAGAAACGACTTACGCTAGCAACTGCCGCACTGCTGTTCCTCGCCATCGGACTCTTGCCCGTCCTAGCGATGGTCGCCAAGACTTTCTATGTCGGCGATGAGCTCAGTCTTAAGATCTACCAAGGCCTCCTAGCATCCAGCAAACAGCAGGCGGTATTGATGGGACACAGCTTGTCCCTGTCCTTATTGACTACCGTATTTGCGACAATGGTAGGTATGCCTTTGGGGGTCTTACTGGGCAAAACCGATCTCCCCTTGCGCCGTTCCTTTACTGTGCTATTCACTGTGCCACTCTTAATGCCGCCTTATGTGCTCGCAGTGGCCTGGTTTGCAGTCCTCGGGAAGGAAGGGCTGATCGGTCATTCATTGCCTGACTCTGGGTCGGCGCTCCTGTCGTCTTGGCTGTTCGGCCTGCCGGGTTGCACCTGGGTCCTGTTTACGGCCTTTCTGTCGATCGTTATTTTACTCACGATGGTCTACCTGGGCGCCGTCAATCCCCGTTTGGAGGAGGCGGGCCGCTTGGTCAGTCGTTGGCCTAGCGTGCTTCGGCACATCACGCTTCCCCTCATCGCGCCAGCGATACTATTTGCTGCGGTTCTCGTATTTCTACTGACTCTGGGGGAAGTCGGCGTACCGACCTTTCTGCGCTACCCAGTTTATCCGGTCGAGACCTTGACCCAATTCGCCGCCTTCTATGACTTTGGTGCAGCCACTGCAGCAACCGTTCCGTTACTCGTGATTACTCTGCTCATTTTAGGCTTGGAGTATCGCTGTCTCCACAAACGAGTGCTAAGTCTTAGTGCCGCGCCACCGGGTGCGAGGCGCGGGCGAATCGAACTTGGGCCGTGGCGTCTGCCCATCTTGGGTATCGTTTCGGGCTTAGCTGTAGTCATAGTGGCACTGCCGCTTTCAGTGTTAGTCGTCGAATCTGCTTCGATCAGCGCCTATGTGGACGCGTTCTCGAGAGCAAGTGATAGCATCGTTCGCAGCCTTGCGTTTTCGGTGATCGGTGCAACACTCCTCACCGTGCTCGGGTTTTTTTGCGGCTATTTAATTCACGGCCGAGCGTTGTCCTTGTGGCGAGGCGTCGATGTGTTGGGACTATTTCTTTTCACATTGCCTGGCACCGTGATCGGAATCGGTCTGATCGGCCTGTGGAACACGCCGATAACGAACGTGATCTACGGCACCTCGGCAATTATCATTCTGGGCTATCTCGTTCAATATACTGCGCTCCCCATGCGCATCACAGCCGCGATTCTAGGGCATATTCCACGCTCCTTGGAACAAGCGGCCGAACTGACCGGCGCGAGTTGGTTCATGATCCTGTGGCACATCGTTGTGCCTTTGGCAAAACGCGGCCTGATAGCCGCATGGCTCATCAGCTATATCTTCTGTCTGCGCGACCTCGGCATTAGCATGGTTGTCTACCCGCCTGGTTCCGACACGCTGCCGGTGCGGATCTTCACTTTGATGGCCAATGGCGCGCCCAGCTTGATCGCGGCGCTGTGTGTTATTTTGATTGTGGTCACATTGCTTCCGCTGGCCATCTTCGGCTTTTGGTTGAGACCCGGGAGCAATGCGCGATGAGCATGATCGAATTTCACTCGGTGTCGAAGGGCTACAACGGCCGGACAGTCATTGACACGCTATGCCTGAAGATCGAGGCGGGCGAGCGCGTCGTGTTATTGGGTCCATCGGGCTGCGGCAAATCCACCGTGCTGCATTTAATCGCCGGGCTGGTAACCCCCGATTCCGGTCACATCCTATTTGACGGGGAACTCGTCGCGACGAACGGCACAAATCTCCGTGAACCCGCGCAGCGCGGTATCGGCATGGTATTCCAAGATCTTGCGCTCTGGCCGCATATGAGCGTTGCGGAAAACATAGAATTCGGATTAAGGGCTAAACGAATCCAGAAAAGCGAGCGCCAACAGCGCGTCAGAGAGATGATCGATCTGGTGCGGCTGGGTGACGATATGAACAGCAAGCCGGGAACGCTATCGGGAGGGGAACAGCAGCGCGTCGCGCTTGCCCGGGCTCTTGCGCTAGCGCCCAGTATCGTGCTCATGGACGAACCGCTCTCTAGTCTCGACGGTGCGCTTAACGTGCAGATGCGAGAGGAAATCCTGCGTTTGCACAGCGACCTGAAATTTACTTTGGTTTATGTCACCCACAGTCGCGATGAAGCGAAGGCACTCGGTACACGGACGCTGTATCTCAAACAAGGTACTTATTGCACGGAAAACAAGTGGACTCCCTAGGCGAGCGATTCCTTGTTTCCGATAGCGATCGCGTACAAGTGAAGGACGGCCAGGGGGGAACGAAGACTTTCGTCGATCTGATTTATTCACTTATCCGCCAAGGCGAACGATCCTTCCACGTCTTTAACGCAGCCGTTGCCCACTCGGTCGGTTTGTCTGCATGGCAAACGTTGCAGGCGTTCGGAATCTGGAAAGCCTCTGTCTTTGCCGGAGTGATAAAGTTGAAAGTGTGGGCACGCACGTTTACGTTTTCAATTGTCTGCTCGATTTTCGGCATGTGGCAAGCGATACATTCGCTACCGGCGCTGTCGGGCTTATGGTGTGTGTGCGCTTCGATGGTAGGGACGTGAGGCCCGTTTGGCGAATTGGACCCGTGGCAGTCTAAGCACATCACCTTGGCCGGTTTCCATAGAAGCGCATTGTTTTGCGTGCCGTGGACGTCGTGGCAACTGAAGCATGTCACGCCGCGGCGGTACATTAGACTCTGAACAAAGTCATTTCCCTGCATGCGGTTTTTGTGCGCAGTCCCATCCGCAAAATGAGTAAACGACGTCGCGCCGAGCTTATGCTCCTCGAGCTTCCAAAAATCGCTCAGATTCAGGCCCACATGGAAACCAACGGGCCAATCGTAGTACTGGCCCTGTATGGGGTTTTTCAGCGGTTGACCTTGCGAGTGACACTGGATGCAGACGTCATTGGCCTGCACATAGTTGAGCTTGGCCGGGTTAATAATGTTAGGACGTCCCTGGTGCTTGACGTGCTCGCTGCCGGGGCCGTGGCATCTTTCGCAGCCGACATTCCATTCCGTCACGGTCTTGGTTGAGACATCGTAGTTTACCGAATGGCAACCATCACATAGGGGTCCGGTCGGTCGCTGGAAATTATCGGGAGGATATAAGGTGGCCCACCAGTCGGTTCCGTTCTTAACGAAGTAAGGCTTCCAAATTTTGTGTGTCACGTCCCACTGGGCCGGAAAGGGGAAGTAGTCGTCGCCGATTTTCTTGAAATAGCGCTGCTTCCATTTGCTTCCATATACGAAGGCGATGTCGTCCTTCGTGAAATTGACCAGCGGGTCCGGCTTTGAAAGATCCGGGATGATCGCGTCCGGATGTTCGCGTGGGTCGCGCACGACGTTCGCCATACGGGTCGTCTTCCACCGCTCATAGATATCGCTATGGCAGTCTTTGCAGGTCGCTGAACCGAGGTATTGCGCAGAGGCTAAATTGACTTCGCTCTGCGTCGTAGGCTCTTCCGGGGATAACGAGGCGGCCTTAGGGAGATGCCTGACGTAGGCTAGGAGTTGCCAGATATGTTGATCCGGCATATGCCAGCCAGGCATGCCGGTGTGCCTGATGCCGTTTTTGATGTGATAGAAAACTTCACCGTCCGTCTGCTTCTGGACGCCAGCCTTGCGAAGGTCCGGCGGATGCGGATACTGTCCTGCACCAATCTCAGTCTTGCCGCTGCCGTCGTATGCATGGCAGATCTCGCATTTTTTCCTGTACAACTCGTGTCCAGCAGATAAGTCCGCTTCCCCGGCATCGATTCTGATCGGACTCTTAAGCGCTCTGCTTTCCCGCGGTACCGTACGATGCAATAGCCATCGCGCAATGGCTGCCTCCAGGGCCGGCGCCTCGGCACTGGTGCTCGAACCTTCCCAGATGATGAAACCATAAAGAGCGCCGAGTGCCAGAGCCACCACAGTGAAGACGACCACTATGGTGAGCGTCACCAATTTTCTTTGCGACATTGTTTCCGTCCCGGGCACTGATATCGTCCGTTAAAAGGTTCTTAATCTTTGCAGCGCAAAGCCAATGACGAGATGGGAGTAGCTACAACCATCGGTAATTATCGCTTTTCCTTTCCCAACATCAACTGAATGCCAAGGTAGGCGATCAAGCTCGTGCGATCAGGTCCATTCGTTAGGCCGGTCCCCACCGCAGCCAATAGCTTAAAGCGGGATCCCAACGCTTTGCGCAATCCGATGTTGAACAGCACGTCGCTATGATTCAGAAATCTGTGTCCAGTGCTTCGCACCTCGGACAACAATTCGAGATCTTCCGAGACAGGAAAGCCGCCCAGTACTCCGAACACCCACTCGTTCTCGTCCTTGCGCTGGAAATGGTAGCCCACCTCGCCAACCAACTTGAAACGCCCGAAGTCTCTGCTCACTTCGAATGGCAAAAACAGGTTCGGCCCAGGATCGGCAATGCCGCGCGCAACCGACCCAGTCGAGTTTTCCAGCTGCAACTGAGGGTAAACCGACATATTGAAACCGGTCTTGTCCTGATCCAGGAAACGCCATTTCACGCCGAGTAGCGAATCATCTAATCCGCTTCGCACGCCCACTGCATCCGCCACATTGGCGAATACCCAGCCCGTTTCATATTTTAGCTGGATATGATCACCCAGCCCATAGTTCACATCGACATGTGGGAAGCTGCGAAATCGCTCTTGCTGTATGCGTCGGTCGGTATACGCTGAATTGATCTCCCATCGACCATCCCCAGGAGTATCCGGATCGTCTACCACCATGGGTGGGCCACCCTGAGCGAATAGCAGCGGGGCGCCAGCCAACAGGATGACTGCTACCAGCAACTCACTCGCCTTCGACATATGGAATCCGGCTAGAGAACAGGAATTTTAAACGCCTTTTTCGTCACCGAGCAATGTATCGCTTAACCTGGTCAGTGGTCAAGCACGCTGGTTGTCGGCATCTTCGGCGATGGTGCGCGCCCGCCTGGAACTGGGGCGCAAATTTTCGGGTCGGTTTGTCTGTTCGTGCGAGCGCAGGCCGAGCGTGATCCTCGGCGCAGGGCCGAACGGGATGGATGGGGTCTGGGTTATAGGCTCAGGCCGCTTGGAGGAGATCGACTCGGCGCGCGGGCGAGCGCGGTGGTGCTAAGGCTAGGCAAGCCCAGATGGGCGAGGATTCGCCCCATCAGCGGCGGCTCGTCGATGGCGGCGATGATCTTTAGGGCGCCGCCGCACTGGGGGGCGGCACCCGGGCCCCCAGGCATGGCAGAAACGCCAGCGGCGACATCCTGGGGGGTGCCCGTCTTGGGAGGCGCTCTTGAGTTGCAGCACGATCCCCAATCAAGTTGGGGAGAAACTTTTTTGGACGCCAGGATTACGTTTAAGCCGTTCGTTGGCCATGGCCGGGCGGGTGATGGTGCGGCACGGGTTGCGCTGAGCGGCGCCGTCGCGCACCGCGGTAGGTAAGCTAAAGCCGTGCGCCCTGCTCAGTTGCGCGCGGCGGTCATAAGAGGATCAGCGGGGCCAGGATTGCTATATTTTCAACAAAAATACGTGCTTGGTCGATTCAATTTGTAAGCCGACTGGCAACGGCTCGTGACAGAAGGTTATCGATAGGTTTTGTCCCAAACATCGCGGGAAGTTTTAGGGTAGACGATGGTAGAATAATATTCTTGCAACGCCGCAATCTCGCCGACGACTCGGAGCGAAAATCCCGTTCTATTGCCACGTTGATCCATCATAAGGTCTACGAAATAGTTGTCCATCACTGACGGTTTTTTCCAAAGAGCCGCCATATTATTGATGATGCGGGGGAAGAGCTTAGCGGTCTCGACGGGCCGGACATTCACGTCGAGCGACTCGAGGAGCTGCTTTGCTGCTTTGCTCAACTCCAGATCGGCGCTTGTCTTACCTTTCCTTAATTGCTTAAACATCGGCACCTCGATAGTCGGTAGATCGTTGTCCGATTTACTTGATTGACTGCATCATAGGGAATAGGGACAGAATCCAAATTGTAAGGATGTCAGCTTCGTGCATCAGTGCGGCCTTTGCCATCGGCTTCAAAAAAATCCGCTCCATCAATCAGAATCGTCGCTACGTTTGGACCGTGCCAGTCCGAAACCGAACCGCCCAATCCGCACGTTCAGTTCACCTAAACCGTACAGCAGTAAGACGGTAGTGTCATAAAATCTCGCCTTGTAATGCTTTTGATCTGCGCTCTTGGTATCGTCAAATGTCAACGATGGGGGAGGTAAGCGCCGACCTTGATGCTGGCAGTATATCCCACTATCTACCAGGGCGATATGTACGGTAGGACACATAAATCGCCGTCGTGCGTAAATGCATCAGGAAGACATAAGGAATCTAGAATATTTCGGCAGTTACCCGGTTTGCGCAGCAGATAGCAGAACGTTAACCCGACTCAAGCCAGTTAAGTACGTGGACATTCGCGAAAATTAAATGACCCCCGGCAAAGCCGGGCCAGACTCAACAACCACCGGCTAAAAGCCGGTGGGTTGGGGTTACGGACGGAAGTCCGGCGGTGTCCGCGATTTTGTGTAATCGGGATTTCG
>JBDSJK010000327.1:0-5146 GCA_039917535.1 Burkholderiales bacterium | reverse complement strand
TGAAGGATTTGCAATCCCGCGGCGTGGTAGCGAAGAATATGGCATTGCCCCCGGAATTATTCGCAGAAACAGCCACGCGCCGCGCCACCTTGGGGTTGATTATCTCCGAGGTCGTCAAGCAAAATGGCCTGGAGGCGAAACCGGAGCAAGTCCGGACATTGGTTGATGAGCATTCCAAGAGTTACGAACAACCCGAAGCAATGGTAGAGTGGTACTACCAGCAGCCGGAAATGATGCAGGAAGTGCAGGCGGTCGTGCTCGAAGACAATGTGGTGAGCTGGGCCCAAAGCCAAATGAAATCCGTGGACGTGGCCACGCCCTTTGATGAATTGATGGGAAACAGCAAATGATGCAACGGCAAATATTCGAGCCCCAGGCCCTAGGCTTGGTTCCGATGGTGATTGAGCAAAGCGGTCGCGGCGAACGAGCGTACGATATTTATTCCCGCTTGCTCAAGGAGCGCGTGGTATTTTTGGTTGGGCCGGTGAATGATGCGATTGCAAACCTGGTAGTCGCGCAACTGTTGTTTCTGGAATCCGAGAATCCCGACAAGGACATCAATTTCTACATCAATTCTCCTGGAGGCTCGGTTTCTGCCGGCCTTGCGATCTACGACACCATGCAGTTTATCAAGCCCGACGTGTCGACCACTTGTATAGGCATGGCGGCATCGATGGGTGCGTTCTTGTTGTGCGCGGGCGCGAAAGGTAAGCGGTTCTGCCTACCTAATTCGAGGGTGATGATTCACCAGCCTTCCGGTGGTTTCCAAGGCCAGGCGTCGGATATAGAAATTCATGCCAAAGAAATCTTATACCTACGCAAGCGGCTTAACGAAATGATGGCCAAGCACACCGGGCAATCTCTTGAGGCCATCGAGCGTGACACGGAGCGGGATAATTTCATGAGCGCCGATGATGCGGTGAAATATGGCATCATAGACCGTGTATTGAGCAATCGAACGGACGTGCAAACTTAAGCCGCGTGACGCGACAAATGGTACACGCAAGCGGAGAAGAGGAACGATAGGTCATGGCTGAAAAAATTAGCGGCGAGAAGCTTCTCTACTGCTCATTCTGTGGGAAAAGTCAGCATGAAGTAAAAAAACTGATCGCAGGCCCATCGGTTTTTATTTGCGATGAGTGTATCGAGCTTTGCAACGACATCATTCGCGAAGAAGTTCATACCGCCGAAGTTAAAAGCGCCAAGTCTGATTTGCCGGTGCCGCAAGAGATTTGCGACATACTGAACCAATATGTAATCGATCAGGTTCAGGCGAAAAAGATTCTTTCCGTTGCCGTCTACAATCATTACAAGCGCCTCAAGCAAGCGCCGAAGCAAAGTGACGTTGAGCTCGCCAAGAGCAATATTCTCCTCATCGGCCCCACGGGTTCGGGGAAAACGCTGTTAGCTCAAACGCTCGCGCGCTTGCTCAATGTGCCGTTTGTGATTGCCGACGCGACGACCTTAACGGAAGCCGGTTATGTCGGTGAAGACGTCGAGAACATTATCCAGAAGCTGCTGCAGAAGTGCGATTACGATGTGGAAAAGGCGCAGCGCGGCATCGTGTACATCGACGAGATCGACAAGATTTCACGCAAATCCGATAACCCTTCTATTACCCGGGACGTGTCGGGCGAAGGCGTGCAACAGGCGCTGTTGAAGCTGATCGAAGGCACCATTGCTTCCGTGCCACCCCAGGGTGGACGCAAACATCCGAATCAAGAGTTTGTTCAAGTTGATACCACCAACATCTTATTTATTTGCGGCGGCGCGTTCGGCGGCCTGGAGCGCATCATCCGCAACCGCTCGGAAAAAGGCGGCATCGGCTTTGGCGCGACGGTTTCCAGTAAAGATGATCGCAAAGCGATAGGCGCTTTACTGAAGGACGCCGAGCCGGAAGATCTGATCAAATTTGGTCTGATTCCTGAATTTGTGGGTCGTTTGCCGGTGGTGGCCACCCTTGAAGAGCTAGACGAGCATGCGCTTATTCGCATTCTGGTCGAGCCCAAGAACGCACTGACGCGGCAGTTTCACAAGCTATTTGCGATGGAAGGCGTCGAATTAGAATTCCGCGAAACCGCCCTTAAAGCTATCGCCAAAAAAGCGTTGGCGCGCAAGACCGGCGCGCGAGGACTGCGTTCGATTATTGAGCATTCGTTGCTGGAAATCATGTTTGATTTGCCGTCCATGAAGAACGTCTCGAAAGTGGTGGTCGATGAAGGCGCAATCATCGGTGACACACAGCCGTTGTTGATCTATGCCGATCAGCCCAAGGTTGCAGGCGTTTAACAAAGCGACCTTTTAACTGCCATATTTACCCTATACCTAATGTTGTCCGCCAGTAACGCGGCCGCCGCGTTACTGGCTTGTGGTTGCTAATATTCGTCTTGAAATCCAAGGCACAGGCCGCATGTAACGGTAATCTAACCAAAGGTATTCGACTATGACTGCTGTCACGATTAATCCGGCCACCCTGGTTCCACTGCTCCCGTTGCGCGATGTGGTGGTTTTTCCGCACATGGTTATCCCACTGTTTGTCGGCCGCCCGAAGTCCATCAAGGCGCTGGAAATTGCCATGGAAGCCGGCAAAAATATCTTGCTGGTCGCCCAAAAATCCGCAGCGAATGACGATCCCGCCGGCAGTGACTTGTACCTCGTTGGCAGCATGGCCAGCATACTGCAGATGCTTAAATTACCCGATGGCACCGTTAAAGTATTAGTCGAAGGCTCGCAACGCGCTAAGCTCGCCAGCGTACACGATGAACAGACCCACCTCGCTGCTGAAATTTCCCCGGTCGTAATCGGTCCGACGGCGGATCACGAACTGGAGGCCATGAGGCGCACCTTGATGACCCAGTTCGATCAATACGTCAAACTCAACAAGAAGATTCCCCCCGAGGTGGTGACATCGTTCGCGGGTATTGACGATGCAGGGCGTTTGGCGGATTCCATTACTGCTCATCTGCCCCTCAAGCTTGAGCAAAAGCAACAGATCCTCGAAATGTTCGACGTTAAGAAGCGTCTAGAACATTTGCTGTCGTTGCTTGAATCGGAGCTCGATATTCTTCAGGTTGAGAAACGCATTCGCGGTCGCGTCAAGCGTCAGATGGAAAAAAGCCAGCGCGAGTATTACCTCAATGAGCAGGTTAAGGCGATCCAGAAAGAACTGGGCGATTCAGAAGACGGAGCGGACCTCGACGAACTGGCGAAAAAAATCGCTGGCGCCCACATGCCCAAAGACGCGCGCACCAAAGCGGAGAATGAGCTTAAGAAGCTGCGCCTGATGTCGCCGATGTCGGCGGAAGCGACCGTGGTGCGCAATTACATCGACATCCTCACCAATCTGCCGTGGAAGAAGAAAACCAAGGTCAGTGCTAATATCGAGGCCTCCGAGAAAGTCCTCAACGAAGATCATTACGGCTTGGATAAAGTCAAAGAACGCATCCTTGAATACCTTGCGGTACAGAGTCGTGTTGAACGTATGAAAGGTCCTATCCTGTGTTTGGTCGGACCGCCTGGCGTGGGTAAGACCTCGTTGGGACAATCCATCGCTCGCGCCACTAATCGAAAATTTGTCCGCATGTCCCTGGGTGGTGTGCGCGATGAAGCGGAGGTGCGCGGCCATCGCCGGACGTATATTGGTTCAATGCCCGGTAAAATCTTACAAAACATGACCAAGGTCGGCGTGAGGAATCCACTGTTTCTATTGGATGAGGTCGACAAGCTGGGCATGGACTTCCGCGGCGACCCCTCTTCGGCGCTGCTGGAGGTGCTGGATCCCGAACAGAACCACACCTTCATGGATCACTATGTTGAGGTGGAATACGATTTGTCCGACGTGATGTTTGTGGCGACTGCCAATTCGCTTAACATCCCTGCGCCCCTGTTGGATCGCATGGAGGTGATACGTTTATCGGGCTACACCGAAGACGAAAAAATCAACATTGGCAGACAGTATCTTCTCCCCAAGCAAATCAAGGCGAACGGACTAAAGGATGACGAGCTTACGGTGAATGAATCGGCATTACGCGACATCACCCGGTACTACACCCGCGAGGCGGGTGTGCGTAGCCTCGATCGTGAGATCGCCAAAATCTGCCGCAAAGTCGTCAAAGCTTTACTACTGAAAAAATCCCCGGGCAAAATTGCTGTCACCGCGAAAAACCTGGACAAGTATCTCGGCGTGCGTCGCTACACCTATGGTATTGCCGAGAAAGAAAATCAGGTCGGCCAAGTAACCGGATTGGCCTGGACTGAAGTGGGCGGCGAGCTGCTGACGATTGAAGCCACCAAACTACCCGGCAAGGGGAAAATGACAACTACCGGTAAGCTCGGAGAAGTCATGCAAGAGTCCATCGCCGCTGCGTTGACAGTGGTTCGCAGCCGCGCTCAAAAGCTTGGCATAGCGAACGATTTTTATGAGAAGTCCGATATACACATTCACTTGCCGGAGGGCGCCACGCCTAAGGATGGCCCGAGCGCGGGTATCGGAATTTGCACTTCGATTGTCTCTGTCCTGACCGGGATACCGGTGCGCGCGGATGTGGCGATGACCGGCGAGATCACCCTGCGTGGTGAGGTGTTGCCCATCGGCGGCCTCAAGGAAAAGTTATTAGCAGCCCACCGCGGTGGCATCAAGATTGTATTGATCCCCCAGGAAAATACCAAAGACCTGGTCGAGATCCCCGACAACATTAAGAATCGGTTGGACATACATCCGGTGAAGTGGATTGACCAAGTGCTGGAGATGGCGTTGGAAACGAAGCCACAGCCCTTGCCCGAAAGCGAGGTCGCCGCCGCGGCCGCCGTTGCGGTCAAGGCTGAGGATACTGCGGCTGCATCGCTGAAGCATTAACACGGGGGGGTAGTCAAACGCGCAGGCCTTGCCTACGCGTTTTTCGTGCATAATTCATGACCGTTCGATATGCCGGGATGTTAGCAACATGCGCGCCAATTCTGGCGTTCCGGCAAGTTAAGATTTCACTTAAAGCGCTTGACACTTGCTTTTACCGCTTGTTATAAAGCGTGTTGAAGCAAAATTATTTTTGACTCGAGTAATAGATAGGGGGACCTAACGTGAATAAACAAGAGCTCATCGACCACATCGCAAAATCGGCCGACATATCGAAAGCTGCTGCGGGCCGTG
>JBDSJK010000326.1:0-4811 GCA_039917535.1 Burkholderiales bacterium | reverse complement strand
GTTGTAGGCTTTGCCAAGCTCGCGCAACTCGGTGAGACTCATCACCTGCGGATCGGAAAATCCGCTCAGCCCTTCCATATCGAACACAATGATCTTTCGCAACTGCGGCGTGTGCGCGCGTATGCTGAGAATCTTGTCGAGTTGTTCTTCATCTTCGACAAACACAAAAACCGAACTGGAGTCATTGATCAAGTATTCGCACTGGCCAATAGCATCGGTCGGATAAATGCCGTTCACCACGCCCGCCGCGCCGAGCGCGCCGAGGTCGGCGACCATCCATTCCTTTACAGTATTGGCGAGGATGGAAACACATTCGCCCGGTGCCAGTTCTAGCGCGGCCAGGCCCATGCCGGCTTCCCGTGTGATCTCGCCGAGCTCGCGCCAGGTGACCGCGTTCCAGATGCCGAAATCTTTCTGACGCAGAATAACGCGATCACCGCGTTGCTGAACGGCGTTCCAGAACATTTTCGCCATGGTGTCGCCGGGAACAATGATGGCTTCGTTAGTGATCGCGTTGGATTTCCACAGCACACTCATCGCCACACCTTTTTCTTTTTCCAGCGCCGCTCGCCGCGCCCCCCGGCATCCTTCACGCCAAGATAGAATTCTTTGATGTCGTCCTTTGCACGCAGACGCGCGCAGGTGTCCTCCATGACGATGCGGCCCACTTCCAGCACGTAGCCATAGTGCGCCAACGCGAGAGCCATATGCGCATTTTGCTCGACCAGCAACATGGTGGTGCCGCGTTCAGCGTTGATGCGAATAATGATGTCAAAAATTTCCTGAGTTAACTTGGGCGACAGACCTAAGCTTGGCTCATCGAGCAGTAACATGTCAGGCCGACCCATCAAAGCGCGGCTGATGGCGAGCATCTGCTGCTGACCGCCAGAAAGTTGTCCCGCCGGTTGCTGAGATCTTTCCTTGAGAATGGGAAAATAACGATAGGTTTGCTCCAGGTCACTTTGCACACCATCGCGATCGCGGCGCGTGTAGGCACCCATCATCAGGTTGTCGTATACCGACAACAACGGAAACACCTCGCGGCCTTCGGGCACATGGCAGAGGCCCCGCTTTACGATTTCCGCCGGGTCTTTGCGAGCTATCTGTTCACCCTTAAAGGTGATGCTGCCCTTCTGCGGGTCGATGATCCCGGAGATGGTTTTGAGTAGGGTAGTTTTGCCGGCACCGTTTGCACCGAGAACGGTTACGATACTGCCCCGTGTCACCGATAGGCTCACGCCGCGTATCGCTCTTACGGGGCCGTAGGCACTTTCCACATTGGCGAGGGTGAGCAACGCGGTGTCGCTCATGCGGCTTTGCCCAAGTAAGCTTCAATCACGTCGGGATTGGCTTGCACTTCCGCAGGCGTGCCCAATGCCAAGGTCTGGCCTTGATTCATGGCCAGCACGCGATCGGACACTCGCGACACCAGCGACATGTCGTGTTCGACCATCAGGATCGTGACGCCGAGTTCGCGATTGATATCGCGGATCCAAAACACCATGTCGTCGGTCTCTTCAACGTTAAGTCCCGACGAGGGCTCGTCCATCAACAGCAGTATGGGGTGTATCGCCAAGGCGCGACCGAGTTCAACGACTTTACGCACGCCGTAGGGCAGCCCGGCGACCAGGTTATCGCGATAGTGTTGCAGGTCGAGTAAATCAATCACGCGCTCGACATGGCCGCGAAAATCCCGTTCCTGGCGCCGCACCGATGGGGTGAAAAGCATTTCTTGCCAAAGCTTGGTTTGACTATGAACATGACGGCCGATCAGTAAATTCTGCAATACGGTGGCGTGTTCGAACAGCTCAATATTCTGAAAGGTGCGCGCAATGCCCAGGCTTGCGATGCGGTGTGGTGGAATCGTGGTGAGCTTCTGGCCCTCGAACTGAATCGATCCATTGGTAGCATTGTAAATGCGGCTGATTAAATTAAACACCGTCGTCTTACCCGCGCCATTGGGCCCGATCAGCGTAAACACTTCACCGCGTTGTACGTCGAAGCTGACATTATTGACCGCCTTCACGCCACCGAAGGCGACGGACAATTGGCTCACGGCCAACAGTGCGTCAGTCATCGTGTGCGCTCCGATTTTTGGAAGGTTTTTTGGCGCTTGTGGATGCCCTTGCGATAGAACGGAAAAGAGTCGAAATACGAGCGTATTTTGGTCCAGCGGCCGTATATGCCAAGCGGCTCGAACAACACGAATGACATCAAAATGACGCCGAACACGGTCGCTTGCAGTCCCGCCGCGCCGCCTATCGCCGGGGGCAGAAAGTCCTTCAGTACCGAGATCGCTTGCGGCAACACAATTAGGAAAAACGCGCCGAAGAATGCGCCGTGTAGGGATCCGATGCCGCCTATGAACACCATCATCAATAGCTCGATGGATTGCAATACGGTGAATTGCTCCGGTGACAGGAAGCGTATTTTATGAGCATATAACCCGCCCGCCAGCCCAGTGAGGGAGGCGCTGACGGCAAACGAAATGGTTTTGTATTTCGCGAGATGGATGCCCATGCTTTGCGCGGAGACTTCTGAATCGCGGAGCGCCACGAAGGCGCGGCCCGTTGGCGAGCGCAACAGATTTAACACGACCAGCGTCGCAGCGATGACGAAGGCCAGGCATAGATAGTAAAACGACCAAAGCGAACTTAGCTTCCAACCGAATAATGTCACGGCTTTGACCGCCAGGCCCGAGTTGCCGCCAGTCACGCTTTCCCAACGAGTCAAGATTTCTTCGACGATAGCGCCCAGTGCCAGGGTGGCGATGGAGAGATAAATGCCTTTCACGCGTAAGGCCGGTAAACCGACCACGATTCCGCTGATTGCCGACAGCATGACCGCCATCGCGATCGACAGTGGGAATGGCCAGCCGCGCGCCGCGAGCACCGCTTCGGTGTATGCGCCCACGCCAAGAAACGCCGCGTGACCGAGGGAGATAAGGCCGGTGTAGCCCGACAATAACATCAGCCCAAGACCGACGATTGCGTAGATGAAGATTAATACCAGTTGATCCACCAAATAGTTTGAGAACAGCCACGGCGCGATTAACAGAAAAACCAACAACGCCGCGTACCAAAAGCGTGAGACGCCATGCCGGTGGAGGCGAATATCTTGGTCGTAATCGGTTTTGAAAATGAAGCGCATGAACTTTACACGCGCTTGCGTATAGATTCGCCGAATAAACCGTGGGGCTTGATCATCAACATGATCAGCACCACCACATAGGCCGCGATGTCTTTAAAACCCTCCGCCAAATAAAAACCCGCGAGGGATTCGACGATGCCAATAATCAGTCCGCCGACAACGGCGCCGGGCAAACTCTCAAATCCGCCGATCACCGCAGCGGGGAAAGCTTTCAGCCCGATGAAGCCCATGTTGACATGCACAAATGTGATCGGCGCGATCAACAATCCCGCCACCGCCGCGACTGCCGCGCTGGTGGCCCAGATCAAGCCATTGAGCCGTTTCACAGGGATGCCCATGTAGTAGGCCGCGAGTTGATTTTGCGACGCGGCCTGCATGGCAATGCCGATGCGCGTGTAGCGGAACAAGGCAAATAACGCGCCGCACAACACCATGCTGGTGATGATAATCACCACATGTTCCATGCCGATCACCAATTCGCCATAGCGGATCACTTGATCTTTAAACGGTGCGGCCAAAGCGTGAGTATCGGTGCCGATGTCCGGTATCATGGTGATGAGGCCGCGCGCGACGTAGCCGATGGCTATCGTCACCATCACGACGGCAAACACCGGCTGGCCGAGTATGGGGCGCAGCGCCAAGCGCTCGATAAGAAAGCCAAAGCAGGCCAGCACGGCGACGGCGACCAGCAGCGTGAGCCAATAGGGCAAACCAAAATAACGGGAGCAGATTAGGCCGCAAAACGCGCCGAGCATCATCAATTCGCCCTGGGCAAAATTGACGGTTTCCGTGGCCTTGTAGATCAACACAAAGCCGATCGCGATCAGGCCGTAGATGCAGCCTTGCGACACGCCGCTCATCAAGACTTGCACAAGCTGCAACAAGGTTTCCCCTCCAACGAAACCAGTTGTTATCGATATTGGTTTCGGATTGTTCTAGTAGTCGCGAGGAGTGTATCGGCTGCAGCATGCGGGCGCAACTGAGGGCGTGTCGCGCCAAGCGCTTCTCGTTGTTAGCTCGGCACCGCCACGACCCGCACCCAGCTTGCCTGCTGACGAGGCATGCTCGGAGCGCCCCGCCCCGATTGATTGGTGGCGCGGCCCGTATAAAAATTTACAGAAATCATGGCCCGGATGCAGCTTGCGGAATCCGGGATGAGCGACAGCCCATCCTGGATACATTGCATTCCATCCAGGCTTGTATGCTTCGTATTGCACCTAAAGGTGCCGGGGTGGAGGGACGATACGGGCAATCTGCCGTTATTGTGGACAGACTAGCGTAGCCATGTCCCCACCCTGTCTTCACGAACGTCGATTTGGGATGCAGCGGCACGTGTTGGGGCGCACCGCCGCCCACCGGCACATGCAGGTGTTCGCTGCCCACTCGACGAACGTGGCCAGCGGGTTGAGCACGGGCAAACACTGCTTGGACATCTTGGGCATAATGAACCTCCCTATGCGTTGATAAGGTGAGCAACAATGTCTACGGCCCGGTCACGTCATGAGAAGGCAAATCTCTCCGACCGGAAGCAACGCTCACCAGAATGTGCGACTGATCGCGACCAGAGCCAGTCTTCCATGCAGGCAATCGAACTCAACGCTCGACGCACCATAGGGTTAGTCACCTCGGTCTTATTTATTGCGACGCCCCACAGCCGAGGC
>JBDSJK010000325.1:0-3126 GCA_039917535.1 Burkholderiales bacterium | reverse complement strand
AGGATGTCGCGCTTCTGCAGTCTGGTCAGAAACGGCGCATCATTGATCGTAGCAATGGCGAGGCCAATGGCCTGCGGAAATAGCGTCTGGTCCGATCCGAACAAGATGCGCTCTCCAAACCCCGCGTCGACCAGTCGCTTCAGTTCCCCGAAAAATCGCACTCGAGGCATGGACCAATCGTTGGCAGCTATGTCCACGTACAAACTTGGATAACGAAACAGCATCGCGATCATTTCGTCGATCAGCGGCGACGCTGCGTGCATCACGTAAATTCGCAGCTTGGGATGCCGGATGAGCACGGCCTCGAGTTGGAACGGGGAGGTTAAGGCAGCGCGATACCTGTCTCGGAGATCGCTTCGGCCACGCGGCATTCCATCGCCAAGATGAATCCCAACCGGAACGTCGAGGCGTTCGGCTAGAGCCCAAAATGGCTCAAACTGTGGGTCGTCGGCGGACCTGCCGATATATTGCGTCCCAAGCTCGGCAAAAATCGCGACCTTACCAGCAGCTTGGGCGCGGGTTAGCGTCGTCAAGTCCGGCGGGCCATCACCGCCGCCGGGTATGCTGGCGGGGATAACCATTTCGGGCGCGCGCGCCACCCAATCTGCCAAGGCATCCAGGTTGGCGATAACCACCGCCCGGCGTACCTTGTGCGCACGCAGCGCAGCAAGGGTACGGTCGCGAAGTTCAGCGGGGGCGGTCGCAGATTGCAACGGTCGGGAGCAAATCTCGAGCGCCTCGGAAGTCATTGGATGCGCAGGATCAACCGCCGGATACCCGACTGGTTGCTCGCCGCTGCACGCGCTTATTGGCGCGAGTAAAGTCCGGCTCATAGCGTGGACATGCATATCGATCACCGGTCCGTCACCGGGCGCAGCGCTCGCGCCCATGGAGGGGGGTGCCGACCCCACCAGCAAAAGGCCAGCCAGCATATTAAGACGCATGTTTAGCTGCCTCGACCTTGCAATCGTAGGTGAGGGTCGGATCATTACAAAAGTCAGGCCATGTGCCACTTTCACGCCAAAATTTGAGTAGACCAATGCGTTCGACAACAGCGATGAAACGGGGATCTTTGCGGACATTTGCGAGCGTGGGTCGGAACAGGACGTAGGACACATCGGCCAGTTCGTCGGTTGGCGTGTTCACGATCCACGCGAAAGCCGCATCGACTTGATCAAGCTGACTCAGAGCCTGGACGATACCGGCCACTTCATAACTTGCAGGATGTGCTTTAACCGGCCCGATGCTTGAGAGCACTTTAGCAATATTGCCGGATGTCGGAGCTATGCGTGCTTTGAGGAAGTCGCGCCCGGCAATATTGTCTTCTTGTGCGTCGGCCAACGCCAACCTGGGGTCGCCGAAGCGAAGGTGAAACGCAAACTGGGCATTCTTGACGGTGCCAGAGCCTGGCCACGTTCGCTCGGCTTTTTCCAGCTCGGTTCGGGCCGCCTCGATCTGGCCAGCATACGCAAGGGCGAGAACCAGCTGCGTTTGAGCATAACCGGACAGCGGATCGAGTTGCACCGCCCTGCGCGCGGCGACCACGGCGTCGTACATCCGGCCCACGCGCATCAGAGGCGACATCAGTTCGGCAAAGATCTGTGGGTCGTCGGGTGATTGGTTGGCCGCCTTTTGGTACAACGCGAGTTCCTGCGCATAGCTTGCATGGGGCAGCATCCGGACGTCGGCCAAAGTGGCCTGTGCGATGTCGGGGAAAAATGAGCGCGCTGTTTGCGAATCGGTGCGCAGCTGCTCGATGCCAGCTCCTTTCTCTCCCTGATTGTTGGCGAGATCGACGGCGGACATCTGTGCGGTCAACAATTGTTTCCAAGCCGGCTTGAACTTGGGGTTTCGCGACACCAACGACCTAAGCTGGCCTGCCATTCCGACCTGCTCTTCGGATGAGGCTTCTGGAAGTGCGGCGCAGGCAGTCAGAAATAGTTTCACAAAGTCACGGTCAAGACCGCCGCTCTGCTTGCTCTCGAGCGCGCATCCAAGAACGCGCCCGGCATTGACTGCGACTTGTTGTCGGAGGTCGGCTTCGCTTCCACCGGCTGGTGTTGTGAACTCACGCGACCACAGCAAGCTCCCATCTTTGTCGAGCAAAACTAAGTTCGCTTTGGGCGCGACCGGCGAGCCAACGTCAGCCGTTCGAAATAGCAGGTCGGGGCTACTTGAGCGAGCAGACCCGTCGATCAATTGCCACTTGCCCTGACCAACCTGTGCCAAGCTGCCGAGCTTGACGTACAAGTCGCTCGCGGCCGCTTGTGAGCGCGTTGAGGGATTGGCAGCGGCAACCTCCACCACTGGCAATTTGCTTTCTTGCGACCACCACCAAGCACCGCCAGCGGCCATCAACGCGAGTGCTGCCGCGCCTGCTGGCCACCAAAGTCTGCGCCCGGCGATCACAGGAAGCGGCGGTGGTGCAATCGCCTGTCCCGGATCGCTAGGAGGCGATGCGCTAAGTTCAGCCTGGCTCGCGACAGCCTTTAGCAACGCGTCAGCTCGGGGCACCTTGCCGCGCCCCCGCCACGCACCGAGATCGATCGTCTGGAACTGGCGGAAGCCCATCGGAGGCGACACGCCACCTATAGTTAGCGGAACTAGCTTGCCGCGGTCGCGGCCCTCAGCTGCCTCGTCACGCACCCAAGCGCTATTCAGCGAACGCTCGCTCCATAAGACGACCACCGCGTCGGCCGCATCAAGCGCCTGCTCGATTTTCTGGCTATACTGAGCGCCGCCGTGAATGTGATGGTCAAACCATACGGTGTGGCCAGCCTTTTCGAGGGTAACGGCAATTGCCTTCGCCAAGGCTAGGTCATCATGATCGTAGCTTAGGAAAACGTTCGCCATGTGCTTCCCCCGTTCGGCGGGCAGGGTTGCGCCAAATCAGTGTCGCGCACAAGGATCCTTTAGTCATCAGACCAGCCGAAAGCTTCAGATCTAATGTGGCCGCGCCCGAGCGAACAACTTACTCGAGATTGGAATCGGATCCGGTTGTCGGATCATGGGCTAACGTCCGTTTTCCACCCATTGCGGACCTTACCGCTTTGGGGCTGGAAGCCTGCCGCAATTCCATGCTCCCTTCATGCCCGCAGGCGCGTTCAGCCGCTTGATTAGGAGGAC
>JBDSJK010000324.1:0-7170 GCA_039917535.1 Burkholderiales bacterium | reverse complement strand
GGCAATAGCGACGTAAGTCCCAAACAGCCATATCCAATTCCGGTAGTTGAAAGTGGTCAACGTGGTATGGCGCTTCGAGATAACGAAACCGCCCATATGTGTCGAGGTGAGCGACTAGTTTTTCGCTAGGCTCTCGTAAACGAACATCAAACGGAAGACATTGCTTAACTAGACGAAGGCCTTCACCTAGATCGTGTTGTAAATGCTTAGCTTCGACTCGGTTAAGTAGAAGAATACATTTGAGGTACTTTTCAATTGCTTGAAGACCAGACCATAGAAACTGTGAATTCAGTCTTGCGCGGAAAGCCATACGCGCCGCGACGTAGTCGGCATCGGCGACGTCGCGGAATGAGCGAATTGCGAATGAGTTGATGAGGAATGATTTTTCCATATTCTAGTTTAGAGTCCTATGGCGTGCTTCACGCGAGACAAAGCAACCTTCTTGGATGAAGGCCGATTTGGCCCATTGCACATTCATTCACCCGGTAATTCGTTTTATGCATCCCGCTATGAGCCCATCCCGCAAAAAGGGACAAGTATCCATGCGTTTTTCTGGTATGGCATTCATAGTGAAGGTGACAATGCGCCATAAGCCTCTCTGGCATTGCCTCGTGGCTCGATGCCCCAATTTAAGTACCCGATTGCTTACGATCCGCACGAATCATGTCGCTGGCTTTTTCCCCGATCATGATGGTGGGGGAGTTGGTATTGCCGGAGGTGATGGTGGGCATGACGGAAGCGTCGACTATGCGCAGGCCCGCGAGGCCGTGAACGCGCAAGCGATTGTCGACTACGGCCATCGCATCGCTTGTTACACCCATTTTGCAGGTGCCGACGGGATGAAAAATCGTGGTGCCGATGTCGCCGGCAGCTTTCGCTAATTCTGCGTCACTTGCAACTTGCGGGCCGGGTAGGAATTCTTGTGGTGCGTATTTTTTAAGCGCGTTGGCGGCGACGATGCGGCGCGTAAGTCTTAATGACTCGGCGGCGATTTTGCGATCGATATCCGTCGACAAATAATTCAGCTTGATGAGCGGCGCGGTGCGCGGGTCGTTGGACTGAATGCGAATGTGGCCGCGGCTGCTGGGGCGCAGATTGCATACCGACGCGGTGAAGGCGGGGAAGCGATGCAGCGGCTCGCCGAATTTGTCGAGCGACAGCGGCTGAACGTGATATTCCAAATTGGGTGTGGCGTATTCCGGTCCGGAGCGCGTGAACACGCCCAACTGGCTCGGCGCCATGGTGAGCGGGCCGGTTTTGAACAGCGCGTCTTCGAGACCGATTTTCGCTTTGCCGATTAAGCTGTTCGCGATTTGATTCATAGTGACGACGTTTTGCACTTTGAACGCCATGCGCAATTGCAAATGGTCTTGCAGATTTTCGCCAACGCCGGGCAATTCATGTTTTACCGCAATGTCATGTTGTTGCAACAGCGCGCCGGGGCCGATACCGGAGAGTTGCAAAATTTGTGTGCTGCCGATGGAGCCCGCCGATAGTATCGTCTCGATACGAGCTTCCGCGTAAATCGCTTCGTTGCCTTGTGTGAATTCGACGCCGGTGACGCGTTTACCGTCAAGTCGCAAACGCGTGACAAGCGCTTTGGTCATGATGTTTAAATTGGAACGGTGCTGAACCGGGCGCAGAAACGCCTTCGTTGTATTCCAGCGCACGCCACGGCGCTGGTTGACCTCAAATTTGCCCGTGCCTTCATTGGTGCCGCGATTGAAGTCATCGGTCTTAGGAATGCCGATTTCGTTCGCAGCAGTGGCAAAGGCATCGAGAATTTCCCACGACAAGCGCTGTTGCTCGACGCGCCATTCGCCGCCCGCGCCATGCAGTTCGTTCGCGCCGCGCCAGTTGTCTTCGCTGCGCTTGAAGATTGGCAACACGTTGTCCCACGACCAAGAATTATCGCCGGTAAGCTGCGCCCACTCGTCGTAATCGCGCGCCTGGCCGCGCATGTAAACCATCGCGTTGATCGACGAACATCCGCCGAGCACTTTGCCGCGCGCATAGTGAATCGTGCGGCCATTGAGCCCTTCGTCGGGCTGGGTGCGGTACATCCAGTCGGTGCGCGGATTGCCAATGCAATAGAGGTAGCCGACCGGAATGTGTATCCAAATCCAGTTGTCTTCGCCGCCTGCTTCAAGCAGCAGAACGTTCACGTCGGGATCGGCGGACAGGCGATTCGCCAGCACGGAGCCTGCGGAGCCGCCACCGATGATGATGTAATCATATGCACCGATATAGCGTGTCATGTTTATCGTTTCCTAGTAAGCCTCGTGACAATGAACGTCCACGTCATTCCTGGGCAGGCGGGAATCCAATTTCTTTCGCATAAAGCTACTTGGGCCCCCGCCTTCGCGGGGTCGACGATCTCGTCATTCGGTTAGGTATTTCTTCTAATGGCAAATCCCAACAATTTCTCGGCGACGCCACGGCCTAAGGCGAGCACTTTGAATAGCTCGCCCATCTCCGCTGGACTGAGCAAGCGCTGGGCTTGGTTGGCGAGCGGCAGATAGGTACTGGCGTTTGCGGCGTCGACCCGTGCGAGGCGATCAGTGATGCCGCAGGCGATCAAGAATTGCGCTTGGGTTGCGTAGCCAGATGCCTGTAGATTGGCTTCCAGAGCGGCTCTCAGCATACCACTAAAATTCACATGAGCGGTTACGTCTTGCGCGCCGGGCAGGAAAAAGGGATCCGAATGGGCGCGGTGGCGATAGTGACACATCAGTGTACCGCCACGTCGATCAGGGTGATAGTACTCGCGCTCGCTAAAGCCGTAATCGATCAGCAGGGCAACGCCGCGCTTGAGCGAATCACCCACGCTGCGCACGAAGGCTTCGCCGGCAAAATGAATTTCGCTGACGTAGCCGGGCGCGAGATTCAGCGCTATCGCGCGATCCTTGAGAGGCCCGGATGGAAGTGGCCGATCACTCCATTGAAAGTTACCGTTTTCAATTACAACACCGCGCTCATAGATGCCATCGGTATGCCACGCGATCAAATGTACGGGCATGGCGTCGAGCACTTCGTTGGCGATCATCACGCCGACGAAATCGTTGGGCATTGCGTCGAGCCAACTAATGCGCTCGATATAATCCGGTAGCGCATTCGTCAGAAAAGCGCGCTGGCGTTCGCGCAAATCGGCGCTAGGCTCCAAGATCAAGTATTGGCGCGGCTCACAGGCCATTGCCTTGAGTTCGCGCAAGACATCACGCGCAAGTTTGCCGCTGCCGGCGCCGAATTCCAGCACGGCACCGCCGACTACATGCAGCACTTGCGCGATCTGTGCGGCTAGGCATTGGCCGAACAGCGGTGTCATTTCCGGTGCGGTGATGAAGTCGCCCGCCGCGCCAATTTTTGCCGCGCCCGCGCTATAGTAGCCCAGGCCCGGCGCAAACATGACTAGTTCCATATAGTGCGCAAAGCTGATCCAACCGCCTTGTTGCGCGATGATGTCGCGTATGTGCCGCGCGACTGTTTCGCTGTGCGCTAGCGAAAGCGCATCCGGCTCGAACACGCCGCGCATTGCGGCGGTGACACGAATTCGAGATTCTTTAAGAACTTCAGACAAAGGCGTTACGTTTGCGATAATTCTTTACGCCAAAATATTTCATAACCGACGGAATCGCAATCGGCGTAGGCCTCGGGTTTTTCCGTGGAAACCCGAGCGGCGAGCACCCCGGGTGCGGCTAGACAGGCGGCGAGAATTTCTTCACACAAGGTTTCTTGCAAATTGAAGTGACGATCCTTGGTGAGCTGTTTGATGGCGGTCGGTAGAAAATCGTAATCGAGCACTTGTTCGATTTGGTCCGCTTGCACGGCTAGCGTAGCGTCGAAGAATAGCTCGACATTGATGATGACGAGTTGACGCGTGGCCTGCTCATGGGCGTGAATGCCGATGGAGGCTTGTACGCGATAGTTCTTCAAGAAAATTCGCCGCACCGGTTCGCGCGCGCCGCTGGTCGCGACGAATGATGACGAAAGCCGTTCCAAATCTGCGTAGTTCATTTCTTTCATACCTTAAACATCACGTCGCGATCCATGGCAAAAAAACGCTGGCCGCCGTCAATAAAAATGGTTTGCCCCGTAATAGATCGCGTTTGCAACAGAAACAGCGTAGCGGCAACAATATCTTCCATGTTACCCGCTCGGCTCAGCGGCGTCATGCGCTGTGCCGCTGCGAAATTGTCCGGGGTTTGATCGCCGCTGCGCAAGGTTAGGCCGGGCGCAACGGCGTTGACGCGAATAAGCGGCGCGAGCGCCATGGCGAGTGTGCGCGTCGCGCCCTCTAAAGCGATCTTGGCGAGGGTGTAGGAAAAATAATCGGGGTTTAAGTTCGCGATTTTTTGGTCGAGCAAATTAATGATATTGCCCTCGACGCCCGGCGGCAATTGCTCGGCGAAATGCCGCGCCAGCAGCAGCGGTGCGCGCAGGTTGATTGCCTGCATCGCGTCCCAACTGTTGGGCGTGACGGATTTAATATCGTCGAAATCGAACGATGAAGCATTGTTCACTAAGCACGTTGGCGCACCCAAGCCGGCGGCGCAACGGCTGACTAAGTTTTCAACGGTGGTGGCCTGGGCTAGATCGGCCTGCAGCAGCACACATCGGCGGCCGAGTTGCGTGATTTCACGGGCGACATTTTCTGCATCGTCTTTAGACGACCCATAGTGAATCGCGATGTCCCAGCCGGCGTGGGCCAGCCCGATGGCGATGGAACGCCCAATCCGTTTTGCGGCGCCGGTTACCAGCGCAATATTTTTTCCTTGATTCATGTTCGATCATTTATTGCTTGATTTTACGATCATGTAATGGGGACGGCAGGCCTAGTGCATTTGATATAATAGCGGTTTTACCTGCCACCTAGGTTCCCATGCAGAACAAATTTCAGCCCGCCAAGAAAATTCATTCTTTCCATCCGCCCCAGCGCACCTTGATGGGTCCGGGCCCGTCGGAAATTAATCCACGTGTGTTGGCCGCCATGTCGGTGCCGGCGATCGGTTATCTCGACCCTGCCTTCGTCGAGATGATGGAAGAGTTGAAATCGTTGCTGCGCTACACGTTCCAAACGGACAACATGCTGACTTTCCCCGTGTCTGGTCCGGGTTCTGTCGGCATGGAAATGTGCTTTGTGAACTTGGTTGAGCCCGGCGATAAAGTCATCGTGTGCCGCAACGGTGTCTTCGGTGGCCGCATGCTGGAGAACGTTCAGCGTACCGGCGGCGTGCCGGTGATCATCGACGATGAGTGGGGCAAGCCCGTTGATCCCAACAAACTCGAAGACGCATTCAAGCAGCATCCCGATGCGAAGCTGGTCGCGTTTGTGCACGCGGAAACATCCACGGGCTGCGAGTCCGACGCGAAAACAATTTCCGAGATCGCCCATCGCCACGGCGCACTGGTCATTATGGACGCCGTGACGTCACTTGCAGGCACACCGGTGCGCGTTGACGAGTGGGGCATCGACGCCACTTATTCCGCCAGCCAAAAATGCTTGTCCTGCACACCGGGACTGGCGCCCGTGAGCTTCAATGATCGCGTGATCGAGAAAGTGAAAGCGCGCAAGTCCAAGGGGCAAAGTTGGTTCATGGATTTGAGCCTGTTGCTTGGCTATTGGGGCGAGACCACTCGCACTTATCATCATACGGCGCCGACCAATAGCCTGTTTGCTCTGCATGAATCGCTTTTGGTGCTGAAGGAAGAAGGGCTGGAAAATTCCTGGGCACGTCACATGCGTCATCACCTCGCGCTGAAGGCAGGCCTGGAAGCGTTAGGGCTGAAGTATTTGGTGCAAGAAGGTTATCGCCTGCCGCAGATGAATGCGGTGTATTGCCCGGCGGGCATCGACGAAGCCTTGGTGCGTCGCACCTTGTTGACGGAATACAATTTGGAAATTGGCGCCGGACTCGGCCCGCTGTCCGGCAAGATTTGGCGCTTCGGTTTGATGGGCTATTCCTGCAAGCCGGAAAACGTGTTGCTGTGTTTATCAGCGCTGGAATCATTGCTGGCGGACTTGGGTATGCCGATCGAAATTGGCCAAGCCGAAGTCGCGGCCCATCACGCTTATGCGAAGCATCCCTCGCCGCTACGTCGTAACGCACAAAAACCGAAGGTCGTCGCGGGTTAGCATCGGTGGAATTGAAAAAAACAGGCCGCGATTGCGGCTTGTTTTTTTGTGACGGAGAAACGATATGGCTTATGAATTGTATTACTGGCCAACCATACAGGGCCGCGGAGAATTTATACGTCTGGCGTTGGAAGAGGCCGGCGCCGACTATGTGGATATCGCGCGCGAGTCCGGACGCGGCAAGGGTGTGGATGCGTTGCTGGCATTGCTCGGCGACAGTGATCTCGACCGACCGCCCTTTGCGCCGCCGATCCTGCGCGTGGGCAAACTACTGATCGCGCAAACGGCGAACATTTTGCAGTATCTCGGACCCCGTCACGGCTTGGCACCATCGAGCGAAGCGGGCCGCTTGTGGGCGCACCAACTGCAATTGACCATCGCCGATTTCGTGGATGAGACACACGATGCCCATCACCCCATCGCCAGCAACCTGTACTATCGCGACCAGGCGCAGGAGGCAAAGCGCCGCACACAACATTTTTTGGCCGAGCGAGCGCCCAAATATCTCGGCTACTTCGAAGGTGTTATCGCAGGCAAGAACTATATGGTCGGCCGCTCGCTGACCTACGTCGACCTGTCGATATTTCAGATCATCGCCGGGCTACGCTACGCCTTCCCCAAGACGATGGCGCGGCCGGAAAAGAAGTATCGAGGCTTGGTTGCGTTACACGATAGGGTGGCCGCGCGGCCGCGCCTCGCGTCCTACCTCGCATCAGTAAGGCGTATTCCATTTAACGAGAACGGCATCTTTCGCCATTACCCCGAACTGGAAGCTTGATCTATCGTAGTTGCGGTCAGGGCTAAGTATCTGCCCATCACTCGATACACAAATGGAATCGCGTCGGCATTCGGTTAAGCTCAAAATCGTCGGGCCTAAGAGGCAAGCGTGATGCGGTGTTTCAGGCATGCACCGCCAGCATCAAGGCAGGGTGCGGTTGTCGCGAGATGATTTGTGCATCGTCATCATCGAACATTTGCCTGTCGTGGTCGCGGACGCGATATATCTACGGCGATTCGTTGGGCTTCTCTTCGTTCAG
>JBDSJK010000323.1:0-18821 GCA_039917535.1 Burkholderiales bacterium | reverse complement strand
TTTTAAGTACCCGCCGTCATGCAAGAAAAATACCTCCCCACCGACGTCGAAAAATCGGCACAAGACCACTGGCAAGCGATCGACGCGTACAAGGCAGTCGAAAATGCGCAAGACCGTAACGGCAAGGAAAAGAAAAAATTCTATGCCTGTTCGATGTTGCCCTATCCGTCGGGCAAGCTGCACATGGGGCACGTGCGCAACTACACTATTGGCGACGTGCTAACGCGTTTTCATCGCATGCGAGGCTATAACGTGATGCAGCCCATGGGTTGGGACGCGTTCGGTTTGCCTGCTGAAAACGCGGCGATGAAAAACAAAGTTGCCCCGGCGCAGTGGACCGACGACAACATCGCTTACATGAAAAAGCAATTGCAGTCGCTAGGCTTCGCCATCGACTGGGATCGCGAACTTGCAACTTGCAAGGCGGACTATTACAAATGGAACCAATGGTTTTTCCTACGTATGCTGGAAAAAGGTTTGGTCTATCTGAAAACCGGCACGGTGAATTGGGATCCAGTAGATCAAACGGTGCTGGCCAACGAGCAAGTGATCGATGGCCGCGGCTGGCGCACCGGCGCGTTGGTGGAAAAGCGCGAAATCCCGATGTACTACATGAACATCACCGCTTACGCCGACGAGTTGCTGCCAGCACTCGACACGCTGCCTGGCTGGCCCGAGCGCGTGAAAATCATGCAGGCGAATTGGATCGGGAAGAGCGAAGGCTGTGAGATTCATTTTCCTTACAATGCCGAGCACAACGTCGGCGATCCGGTATTGAAAGTTTTCACCACCCGCGCTGATACGCTGTACGGCGCGACCTATGTGGCCGTCGCGCCGGAACATCCGCTCACGTTGCAAGCAGCAAAAACCGACAGCGCTTTGGCGGCGTTCATCGAAGAATGCAAACGCGGCGGCGTGACGGAAGCAGAGCTCGCGACACAAGAGAAAAAAGGCATGGACACTGGCTTGTTCGTGCATCATCCGCTGACCAACAAACCCCTTGCGGTTTGGACGGCGAACTACGTCCTGATGGGTTACGGCGAGGGCGCGGTGATGGCCGTGCCGGCCCATGATGAACGGGATTTTGAGTTCGCGACAAAGTACGGCTTGCCGATTAAAGCCGCGATCAAGCCGAAGGATGGCGAGCTTGAATTGCCGCTACAAGCTGCTTTTGTCGACTACGGCATTTGTTTCGATTCCGAAGATTTTAACGGCCTCACCAGCGCAGAAGCCAAACACAAAACGGGCGTGGTGTTGAAAGCCTTGCAACTCGGCGAGCTGCGCACCACTTACCGGTTGCGCGACTGGGGCATTTCGCGCCAGCGTTATTGGGGCTGCCCGGTGCCGATCATTCATTGCGATGCGTGCGGCGCCGTGCCGGTGCCCGACGACCAGTTGCCAGTCAAGTTGCCGGAGAATCTGGTGCCCGACGGTAGCGGCAATCCGTTACTGAAAACGCCGTCGTTCCTCAATTGCGATTGTCCCCAATGCGGCAAACCCGCGCGGCGCGAGACCGATACCATGGACACCTTCGTCGATTCGTCGTGGTACTACTTGCGTTTCGCCTGTCCCGGCAACGATCAAGCCATGGTCGATGAGCGTGTGAATTATTGGCTCCCCGTCGATCAATATATCGGCGGTATCGAGCACGCGATCTTGCATTTGCTTTACTCGCGCTTTTGGACCAAAGTCATGCGCGACTTGGGTCTGCTCAAGATCGACGAGCCATTCGCCAATCTGCTAACGCAGGGCATGGTGCTGAACGATATTTTTTCGCGCAAGGGCCAAAGTGGCGGGATCGACTATTACAACCCAGTCGAAATCGACATTGCGCAGGATGCCCAGGGCCGCACCACGGGCGGAACCCTAAAGTCCGACGGTCAGCCGGTTGACTATAGCGGCATGGGCACCATGTCGAAATCGAAAATGAACGGTGTCGATCCGCAAGCGATCATCAACGAATTCGGCGCCGATACAGCGCGTTTGTTCATGATGTTCACCAGTCCACCCGAGCAGACCCTGGAATGGTCCGATGCGGGTGTTGAAGGGGCGTTTCGGTTTTTGAAGCGCGTGTGGGCATTTGTGGCGGATCATGCGGGATGGGTTAAGGAAGAATTGCAACTGCTCAAAGAGGGAAAAACCGAAGACAAATTTCCCGCAGATCTTAAGGTGCGTCACCCTGGTGTAAATCTCATGCGCCGAGAGATTCATGCCGCACTCCGCCAAGCTACGTTTGATATGGAACGTAAGCAATTCAACACCGTTGCGTCTGCTGTCATGAAAATGCTCAACGCGATGCGAGAAGCTGCAACTTATTCCTTTGATAGTGAAGCAGCTTCCTCCAACGCAGATGGACTACTCCAGAAAGGACTGCACGAAGGCGTCGGCATCATGCTGCGCGTCCTTTATCCAATTGCGCCCCATATCTGCTGCAAAATATGGAGCGAACTCGGCTACGATGGCAATTTGATCGACGCGCCGTGGCCCAACGTCGACGAAGCCGCGCTGGTGCAAGACGAAATCGATTTGGTAGTTCAGGTGAACGGCAAACTGCGCGGCAACATTTTGGTCGCAAAAGACGCGACGCGGGAGGCGATCGAAGCCATGGCGCGCGCCCATCCCACAGTGGAAAAATTTATCGCAGGACTAGCCATCAAAAAAGTGATCGTTGTGCCTGGGCGTTTAGTGAACGTGGTGGTGTGATGATCGACCACCTCGACCATATCGTCCTCACCACGCGCGATAAGCCGCGCTGCATTGCCTTTTATGTGGAGCTATTAGGCATGCAGCTAGAGACATTCGCGGAAGGTCGCATCGCATTCACATTCGGTTCACAAAAAATCAACCTGCACGAATCTGGCAAAGAGTTTTTGCCCAAGGCGCAGTATCCGACGCCGGGTTCGCTGGATTTGTGTTTCATAGCCAGCGTTCCCCTCGATGCAGTGATTGCAAAGCTCAACGTGAAACAATGGCCTATCGAAGAGGGGCCTGTGATGCGTACCGGTGCCGTGTCCGGCCTGCGCTCGATTTATCTGCGTGATCCCGATCAAAATCTGATCGAAATATCGGAACGGGTGAGTTAGTTGCGCGCGCTCATCATCCCTGCATTGCTCATCTCACTCGCCGCGTGTGGTTTCCATTTGCGTGGCGAAGGAAAACTACCGTTTTCAACTTTGTTTGTAAGTGGCCCTGCCGCCGGCAACTTGGTCAACGAGTTGCGCCAAACGCTCATTCGGCGCGGCGTGCGCCTAGTGGAGAAACAGGAGGACGCAGAAGTGGGATTGATCCTGTTGAGCGACACCCAGGAGAAATCGATTTTGTCCCTGTCCGGTGCGGGCCGCGCGCAAGAATATGAACTGCGTAAGCGAATTTCGTTCCGCATTGTCGACACCAAAAATCCCGATCTACCCGCTGCGGAGATAGTGAGCCAGCGGGTAATTTCCTACAACGACGCGCAAGTATTGGCGAAGGAATCGGAGGAGGCGTTGTTGTATCGCGATATGGAAAAAGACGCTATTCAGCAACTGTTACGGCGTATCGCGGTGATCAAGAAATAGCCGATGCGCGTTGCCAGCGAAGACCTAGCGCAATACCTCAAGCGGGGCCTGTCCAAACTTTACGTCATACACGGCGCCGAGGCGCTGCTTGCGCTGGAAGCCGCCGATTTGCTGCGCAGTACCGCGCGCGCGGCGGGGTTTGTCGAGCGGGAAGTATTCACGATCGAGCCGGGCTTCGATAGCTCGACATTGTTGGCCGGGTCGCGCAGTCAATCTCTATTCGCCACGCAGAAAATCATCGAAGTGCGTGTCCCAAGCGGCAAGCCCGGCGTTGAAGGCGCCGCGACCTTGCAACGTTATTGCGCTGATTTGGGTGACGACGTTTTTACGCTAGTCCTGTTGCCTAAGCTTGATCGCGCCACTCTAACCAGCGCGTGGTTTACAGCACTGGAAGGCGCGGGTGTTGTCGTCATTGCCAACGAAGTGGCGCGTGCGCAGCTTCCCGTTTGGCTGCAAGCCCGCCTGACGCGACACGGCCTGCGCGCCGATGAGGTCACGTTGCAATTCCTCGCCAACCGCGTGGAAGGTAACTTACTCGCGGCCCATCATGAAGTGCAGAAATTAGCGTTGTTGTTTTCCCCCGGCCCGCTCACTTTCGATGCTGTAAAGGATGCGGTGCTAGACGTGGCGCGATTTGATGTTTTTGGCCTGGGTTCAGCGATGCTAAGCGGCAACGCGGCGCGCTTTGTGCGAACGCTGTCCGGGCTGCGCGAAGAAGGCGAAGCGCCGCCGCTGATGCTCTGGAGTATTACAGAAGAATTGCGCGCGATGTTGAAGATCAAACTGGGTGTGCAAGGCGGGTTACCCATGGCGCAACTGCTGCGCGACGCGCGGGTTTGGGGGCCGCGTCAGGCGATGATCGAACGCGCGATTAAGCGCGTGAGCGTGCAAACGCTCTCCGACGCTTTGCTGAAGGCAGCCCAGTGTGATCGCATGATCAAAGGCGTGGCGCGCGGCGACGTGTGGGACGAATTGATGACGCTCGGTTTGCGTATAGCGGCGCCTAATTTTGCTCACGCAGTCAACGGCTAAAAAAAGTGATCGGCCTGCAAGCAAGACGCAGTGCGGCTCTCCAGCCATGTGGTACTGAAAGTCGCATCACAGGCTACTCGTGGCGGGGTGCATGCCGTTTGCGCAATAACGGATGTGTTCAACAACAATGGCGAACGACGCTATGTGGGAAAATTGATTTGAATACGTTACTTGGCTTAGTGGATTAAAATGTCGCACTACTAGCTGCAAATGAAGCACGGAGTACCCCATGAACTCACCGGTTGTCGACATCAAGACCTACATGCAAAGCGTCGGGCAAGAAGCCCGGGCGGCGTCACGCTGGATGGCAAAGGCGAGCACGGCCGTGAAAAATAAGGCACTGCTTGCCATGGCCGCCGCCATACGCCACGATGCCGATAAACTCTTACATGCCAACCGGGCCGACCTGGATGGCGCGCAGAATAAGGGTCTTGAGCCTGCCATGCTGGATCGCCTCGCCCTCACTGCCCAAGGCGTTGAGTCCATGGCGCAGGGTTTGGAGCAGATCGCGTCGTTGCCGGATCCCATCGGCGAAATCACCGGCATGAGTTTTCGCCCGAGCGGCATACAGGTCGGCAAGATGCGCGTGCCGCTGGGTGTGGTTGGGATTATTTACGAAGCGCGGCCAAACGTGACGGCGGATGCGGCGGGCCTATGTATCAAATCGGGCAACGCCAGCATTCTGCGCGGCGGTTCGGAAGCATTGAATTGTAACTTGGCTATCGCCGCATGTGTGCACGAGGGCTTGCGCGCCGCGGGCCTGCCGGAAACGGCCGTGCAGGTAATCGAAACCACCGACCGCGCCGTGGTCGGCGAATTGGTGGCGATGAAAGATTATGTCGATGTCATTGTGCCACGCGGTGGCAAAGGATTGATCGAGCGCGTATCGAAAGAAGCGCGTGTGCCGGTGATCAAGCATCTCGACGGCATCTGCCACACCTACGTCGACGCCAGCGCCGACATCGAAAAAGCGATCAAGGTTTGCGACAACGCCAAGACACAACGTTACGGCACCTGCAACACGATGGAGACGTTGCTTGTGGCGCGCGGCATCGCGGCTAAGGTGTTGCCGCCCCTCGCACGCATCTATCAAGAAAAGGGCGTGGAATTACGTTGCTGCCCGGAGACCCGCGCCACTCTTGAATCCGCAGGCATCAAAGGAATCAAGGACGCGACCGAGGAAGATTGGCGCACGGAATATTTAGCACCCATTTTGTCGATACGCACCGTGACCGATCTGGATGCTGCCATCGAGCACATCAACACCTATAGCTCGTTGCATACCGACGCGATCATCACGGAGAATCATACGAACGCCATGAGGTTTCTGCGCGAAGTGGATTCCAGTTCCGTGATGATCAACGCCTCGACGCGCCTCGCCGATGGCTTCGAGTTTGGCCTGGGCGCGGAGATCGGCATCTCGACGGACAAGTTCCACGCCCGTGGTCCCGTCGGGCTGGAAGGGCTCACGTCGCAAAAATACATCGTGCTGGGCGATGGGCAAGTGCGAGGTTAGGCCCTGCAATCCATCGGCATCCTCGGCGGCAACTTCGATCCGATTCACTTCGGCCATCTGCGCTTAGCGCAGGAAGCGGTTGAGGTCTTTCACCTGAGCGAGATTCGTTTTATTCCCTCGGGGCAGCCGCCCCATCGCAGCCGCGCCCAAGTTTCGGATGTCCATCGCCTGGCGATGCTTGATATTGCACTGGCGGATAATTCCCACTTCAAAGTCGATCAGCGGGAGTTGGAGAACAGCATGTTGACCTATACCGTCGATACGTTGCAATCGCTCCGCGCCGATTTAGGCACCATTGCGCCGTTGGCGTTACTTATCGGCGCGGATCAGTTTCAAGTATTTCACACCTGGCATCATTGGAACGATATTTTTACCTTGGCACATCTGGTGGTCGCCGAGAGACCTGGCGCAGAAGCCAATATCCATGGGCTTCTCCAGCCGGTGGCTGAGGCAGTGAGCCAACGTTTTTCCGACCATCCGCGTACGCTTCATGACGCGTGTGCCGGCCGAGTGTTTCGCTATGCTTTAACGCCGCTGGCCATTTCCAGCAGTGGAATCCGCGCCGCCCTGAAGTCTGGCCGTACCCCGCGCTATTTACTGCCGGATGCTGTGCTTGACTATATTCGACACAACAATCTTTACGCATAACCAGGAGACACTAACCATTCATGCGAATATCCACCTTACGTAACGCCGTTGTCACGGCGCTTGAAGATAAAAAAGCACGCGACATTACCGTCCTTGATGTACGCAAACTCACCGCGTTGTTTGATTACGCCATTATCGCCACGGGTGATTCCTCGCGGCAAACCAAAGCGCTGGCGCGCCATGTGCAAGATTCTGCCAAGCAAATAGGCGGATCGGTTTACGGCTCGGAGGGGGAGGAAACCGGTGAGTGGGTGCTGGTGGATTTGGGTGATATTGTCGTCCACGTTATGCAGCCGGCGGTGCGCGAGTATTACAATCTTGAAGAATTATGGACCGTAACCAAGAAGCCCGCCAAGCCGCGCAAGAGCAAAGCAATGCCGGCTGATGTGACGTGATAGCTTGAGCCGCGGTGAGGATTAGCATTATCGCCGTGGGCAATCGCATGCCCGATTGGATCGCGACGGGCGTGACTGAATATTTGCAACGTATGCCGCGGAAGGCCAGTGTCGAGGTGGTCGAGGTTAAGCCGGAGAAACGCGACAAAGGCGAGCCGACACAAGGCCTGTTACGGCGGGAGGCGCTGCGTATCGAGCCCCATCTGCGCAAGGCCCGTCCTACTGTGATGCTGGACGAGCGCGGCGCTTTATGGGACAGCAAGAAGCTTGCAAAATTTTTGCAAGAAGCCATGGCGGAAGGGCACAATCCCGGCTTCGTGATCGGCAGCGCTGACGGCCTGGATGATATGATAAAGGCCGCTGCCGATTACCGCGTGGCGCTATCGCGACTGACCTTGCCACACGGCCTGGTGCGCGTCATGCTGGCGGAACAACTTTACCGCGCCGTGTCTATCCTGCAGAATCATCCTTACCATCGAGAATAACGGCTAAAGGTCTTGCGATGAATACGTTGGAAAAGAAGATTTATCTGGCTTCGCGCAGTCCGAGACGGCGCGAACTATTGAAGCAGATCGGCATCAACTTCGAGGTGCTGATTATGCGCAGTTACCCGCTGCAGCGCGCCGATGTGGATGAAACGCCACAGCCGGGCGAGTTGGCGGGGGATTACGTCTCACGCCTGGCGCGCAGCAAAGCCGCAACGGGCTGGCTGCGGCTAATGGAGCGGCGCTTGCCGCGATTGCCCGTGCTGGGAGCGGATACCACCGTCGCCGTCGGCGACGAAATCATCGGCAAACCCAGCACGCCCGACGAGGCCGCCGTGATGTTGCGCAAGTTGGCGGGTCGCGAGCATGAAGTATTCAGCGCCGTGGCGGTTGCTTACAGCGACAACGTGGAGGTGAAGCTGTCCCGATCCGTGGTGCGCTTCGCCGAGTTGTCCGACGCGCTGATCGAAGACTATGTGAACACCGGTGAGGCGATGGATAAGGCCGGGGCCTATGGCGTTCAAGGTAAGGCGGCGACGTTCATTGCCCAAATCGACGGTAGCTATTCCGGCATCATGGGCTTGCCTTTGTATGAGACTTCGCTGTTATTAAGGCAAGTCGGCATGCCCGTGTTTTAGCAGTATGTTGAAAAACTGCTGCGCTTGCCGGTATTGTTAGGCGAAAGCCAGAAAATGGCGTGACGAAAGCCGGAAAAATGCTCACGTACTTATGTGTACGTTCCGCTTTTTCTGGCTTTCGCGCCTTGTCTAGTCTGCGCTCGCTACGTTTTTAAACACACTGCAAGTAACCCATAGTGAACGAACAAATACTAGTTAACGTTACCCCGCAAGAGACACGCGTCGCGGTCACCGAGCAAGGGGTCGTGCAGGAACTTCATGTCGAACGCCGCTCCGCCCGCGGCTTGGTGGGCAATGTTTATCTCGGTACCGTCGCGCGGGTGTTGCCGGGTATGCAATCGGCCTTCATCGACATCGGACTGGAACGAGCGGCATTTCTCCATATCGCGGACATTTGGAGTGCGCGCGACAAGCAGGACAACGGCAAACCGATCGAGCGCATTTTGAGCGACGGCCAAACGGTGCTGGTACAAGTTGTCAAAGATCCCATCGGCAGCAAGGGTGCGCGACTGTCGACGCAAATCAGCATCGCTGGGCGGCTGTTGGTTTATCTGCCGCAGGAAGCGCACATCGGCATTTCGCAACGTATCGAAGACGAAACCGAGCGGGTTTTGTTGAAAGAGAAATTGCAACAGCTGTTGCCGGAAAATGAAAGCGGCGGATTTATTATCCGCACCGTCGCTGAGTTTGCCAGCGATAAAGAGATGAAAGAAGACATCGATTATCTGACGCGCCTGTGGGCCCGAATAAAAGACGGCGCGACCACGGCGGCACCCAGTTCGTTGATCCATCAGGATCTCAATCTCGCGCTGCGCGTTATTCGCGATTTCGTCAATGAAAAAACCGAGCGCATTCTCGTGGATTCGCGCGAAACGTTTCAACTCATGAAGGAATTCGCCGAGAACTACACCCACGGCGCGCTTGCGGTGCTAGAGCCTTACACCGGCGATCGCCCGCTGTTTGATTTGTTCGGCGTGGAAGACGAAATTGAGCGGGCGCTGGCGCGTAGAGTCGATCTTAAATCCGGTGGCTATTTGATCATTGATCAAACCGAAGCCCTCACGACGGTCGACGTGAACACGGGTGGGTTTGTCGGCGTTCGTAGTTTTGATGACACCATTTTTAAAACCAATTTGGAAGCGGCGCAAGTGATCGCGCGGCAACTTAGGTTGCGCAATTTGGGCGGCATTATCATTGTCGATTTCATAGATATGGATAACGAAGAGCACAAAGAAGCCGTGCTCGCCGAGTTGAAGAAGAACATGTCGCGCGACCGTACGCGGCTCACGCTGAATGGCTTCACCGCGCTGGGCCTGGTGGAAATGACACGCAAACGAACCCGCGAAAGTCTCGCCCATATTCTGTGCGAGCCATGCCCCGTGTGTCAGGGCCGTGGCGAAGTGAAAACCGCGCAAACGGTTTGTTATGAAATTTTGCGTGAAATTTTGCGTTCCGCACGCCAATTCGACGCCAAGGAATATCGCATACTCGCATCACAAAACGTCATTGATTTATTCCTCGACGAAGAATCGCAAAGTATGGCGCAGCTCGGCGATTTTATCGGTAAGCCGATTTCGCTCCAGGTAGAAACCCAGTACGCGCAAGAAATTTACGACGTAGTGTTAATGTAAATAGCGTGCGGGGCTGGGCGCGCGTCGCGCATATCATCCTGGTTAAGCCAATTGCTTGTGCGAGCTCGCTTCTTTCTTGTCTTTCTTTGCTTCGCGCTTTTCCTTCAAGGTTTTGGTCGGTTCCTTCTTGGTCGTCTTTTTGGTGTCTCGGGCTTTACTCATGTTGAACTCCTTATAGTCTGTTTATGCTTCAGCTAGCCGTATTCCTACCACGCTAATCAATTCCCGTCCGTAGCCGCAGCGTTTCCGATTGTACGCTAACGGTTGATTGCCACGACTAGAATAGGCACTAAGAACAGATACCCGTACACTTCATCGCGATGCCTGTCGATTCTTAAACGATCTCAAGCGCTGTCTTGCGTGTCGGCGGAGGAAATTCGCGATCGAGAAGCGCGCAGTCTTCAACATCGAGCTTCACCTCGCGAGCTGTTGCGAAATCCCTTACGCGGTCAGCCTGAGAGGATTTCGGGATGGCGAGGATACCCGGCTTCGACAGAAGGAAAGCCAGCGCAATAGCCGAGGGCGAGACGCTATGTTTGCGCGCCAGTCGCACGATGGCCGGATGACCGATAAGTTCGCCCTGTCCCAGTGGGCAATAGGCCATGATGGGCATGCCAGCATGCTGACTGTCGGGCAGCAGCTGCCACTCGATGCCGCGCGAGCCCAAGTGATACAGGACCTGGTTGGCGGCGCAGCGATCGCCGTTGCTGATGCGCTTCAAGTCGCCCATATCATCCACGTCGAAATTGCTCACGCCCCAAGCGACAATCTTGCCCTCGGCCTTGAGGCGCTCGAAGGCGGCCACCGTGTCGGCCAGCGGATAGGAGCCGCGCCAATGCAGCAGATAGAGATCGATGCGCTCAGTCTTCAGCCGCCGGAGGCTCTGTTCACAGGCGGCGAGGGTGCCTTTGCGCGAAGCGTTATGCGGCAACACCTTGCTCACGAGCTGGATCTTGTCACGGGCTCCTGCGATGGCTTCCGCGACCACTTCTTCCGCGCCGCCGTTGCCATACATCTCGGCCGTATCGATCACGGTCAACCCCAGCTCGATTCCGGCTTTCAGGGCGGCAACTTCTTTCCGGCGAGCGGCCTTTTTCTCGCCCATGTGCCAGGTGCCCAGCCCCAAGGCAGGGATGATACGACCGCTTGGTAATCGCACCGTGTTTAACTGTGCCATGTGTTCCTCCGCTGTCGATGAATTATGCTAAACCATAACAGGGTCAGCGTGCATACACAAACCCACGCACTGAGGACATAGCCCGAGAAGTAAGCAGGATGCGGCTCTCCAGGCATACCGTACCACGAGGCAAGCGGGGTGCGGCTCGTGGCGGGGTAGGCGTTGCGCCGTCATCGTTGAACGTTCGCGCCGTCGTTGTTGGTGTGACACGTCGGTTGCAATTCGTTGGGCTGCGTTCAGCGCCAAGCTATCCTTCCCCACACTACGCCAATTGCACCGCGCCAATATCCTCCAGGCGCCGCTTGCCATGAAATAAAATAGAGCGTTTAATCCAATGCAAATAGTGCTCGCCAGTTCACATGCAATTTATTACAAACTTGCACGAGCAATTCGGGTGGCAGTTCGGCCGGGGCATTTTGCAAACCATATGGGGTGATACAAATTGATCAACATCAACATAGGCAATTACCTACAAATTGTTTCCCAGATTACGCACCTCGATAATGCTTTATCTGGCGTTATTTAGGGTGTCTACTTTACGTTAGGCAACGCTGGGAGACGTTTCGTGCCAACCGATCACATTAATACCGCCAAGGCAGCGGGGAAAACGTATTTTAAGGAGGTGGGCCTACTTTTTACATTCTTCACATTGATGGTGACATTCTCAAATATTGCCTACAAGCTATTTGGTTTTAGACTAGTTCCGATTGTCAAAATAGCGTTTGAGACTTTCCATGACTGGTGCCATCTATTGATGCAGGTATTAGTGTTCTCTTGGCTTACTTTTTCTATCGAGTGGATGTGGTATGGGTTTACCTGGCTTGCGTCCTTGCTGATGCCAATAATTCCTTGGCGGCCACACATTTCTATCCCGGGACTGGTGACAGACATAGCGCTCGTATCGCTCGCGTTCACAAGAGTTTTCCAAAGCGCCGACTTGATAGTTCCTCGCGCGGTTCGCGAAGAAGCTGAACGAGGAATGACAGATCATCTCTGGCACGAATTTGGCATTTGATTGAGGCCGTTCAGCGTGTGTTGGCATTTCCATTCCGAGGATTTCCCACATACTCCACTGTTGTTAGGCTCGGGCTGATTACGGTAGTGGGTGGAGCACTTATGTGGGGATTCATTCGCTTAGGCGGCTATGTGATCAACGTCTGCGTAGCGCGTAGTGTGATGTCTCCAATTATGATCGTGCGTAGGCAGTTCTTTAAGTACTTTGCGCTAAATCTATTGGGGGCGATAGGGGCCACACTGATCTTCATCGTACTGAACGGGTGGTTGGCAGAATGGGCGGAGCCCTGATTTCCTGCCCGAAGCTAACAATCGAGCCGACACAGCGTCGCCTAACCCGTGGTTGCAGGGGACAGTCACCAGCGGGCTTCGCCCGCCGGTTCCTGCCCCTGAACCACAACGTTGAAGCTGTAGAAAAACACATTTTCAATCACGCCGCGACGTTCGAGCGACGTTTTTTAGCGCTGTTTTTTCTCAAGCTTTTACCGGTCCGCAGTACCGCGTCATATCATCACTGGCGCACCTTCCTTCAGCGTTGCCGCCTCAACCTATTTTCCCGTAGTTCATCAGCTTCTCGATATTGTGCACCAGGCAGTAGAGCGTCCACTGGCCATCGACTTTGGTTTGGCCGCGGAGGGTGAAACGGTTCAAGCGCTTGTTGTGTCGCAAATTACCAAACACCGGCTCCACCGTCGCAAAACGCCCGCCGTACAACGCGCGACCTTGATCCGAATCGATACGCTCTTTCATGCGCTGCGTGTGTTGCATGGGCGATGCCTGATGCTTGGCGAAGAACGCCACCTGCCGGGTCTTGGTGCGCGCCGGATGACGCAAGCAGCGTGTGCGTAGCTCGCACGGCCCGCAGACACTTTGCGCGCCCTGGAATTTATGATGCACCCGACCGTTGGTCACGCAGCGGTTACCGTTAGAGTAAAGCTTTTGGCCCGCCGGACAAATACAGATATTGGCTGCTTCGTCGAAGCTGAAATCCTTGGGTCGGAATTGGCCCTGCGGTTTGGCCGGGCGCTTGTCGTGCAACGGGTGCGGTTTAGTTTGGTGCTTACCCTGATCCGCAAAGCGTTCATCGCGCTGGCGCATGCCGTTGTCAGCGATCAGGGCATTGATCTTCATCGCGTCTAACGCGTCAAGATTCGCCTCACTGTGATAACCGGCGTCAGCGGTGATGAGCGAAGTGGCATTCACATAGGGCTCAATAGCAGCCACCACAGGCATCAGTAATTCCTGTTCGCTGCCCGTGCCATGCGCCTGGGCAGCAACGATGATTTGGTGTTTGTCGTCAACCGCAGCCACCCCGCAGTAGCCTTGTATGACCCCTTTGCTGGTGGCCATCTTGGCGCTCTGGTTGTCGGTGCGGTTGCTCTTGCGGATACTGCCTTTGCTGCCTTTACGCTCGTCGGGGTGATGAGCGAGCCAGTCACGAATCTGTGCCGCATCGCGCGTTAAACGTTCGATACGTTTGGCTTCCTTGGCACGCAGGTCAGGCTCAACCGCGTCGTTGGCATCCGTTTCGCGGTGACGCGTGAGCATAGTGGCAACGGCCGTGTCGAGCTTGGCCGCTTGACGCTCAAACTCGGCACGCGTGCCGCTCTTGGCCTTGGATGCATTCGACGGTAGCTTGACACCGTCGATGGCGAACATCTCCCGGCCAATCAGACCTTGGCGGTCGCAGATTGCCAGTACCTGGGTAAAGATATGCGTGATGTCCTTCCCCAGCGTGCTGATGAACTCGGCGATGGTGGTAAAGTGCGGGGCACTGTCACCTGACAATGCGATGAAGGTGACGTGGTCGCGACAGGCGCGCTCAATCGGACGGCTGCCGATGATGCCTTGCGAGTAGGCAAATAGCACGACCTTGAGCAGCATGGCCGGTGGATAGGCCGTGGCACCGGTGGCGTCGTTGCGGTAGCGGGCATCAAAGCCAGTGAGATCGAGTTCATGGTCAATCAAATGATTCAGTGCGTGCTCGAAGCTGCCAGGCAATAACTGCTTGGCGAGATCAACCGCTAGAAACCGTGGGCTGGTATCGATGTGTTTGTAACGCGCCATCTGGGCCTCCGCATTGAACTTCCCTATTCGACCTTGATATTTATTTTAGTTCACGGCACGATGCACAAATGTTTACACTTTTTCTACAGCCTCGTTATGTGGCTAGAAAAACTGACTCATGGCCCAGGAATATCTAGAACGATTGACCGCCCTAATGAAGGAAGCCACTTCAGGGAGATTTAAGGACATCAAACTGGAGTACAAGCATTTCTTTAGCGGGGCCGCACTTTACGCAAATGGCAAAATTTGTATCTCACTAACACCCGTTGGCTTCGCGATAAAGTTGCCGGAAGAGTCACGAAACGCTTTACTGAAACAAAAAAGCACAAAACCCCTTAGCTATTTTCTGGAAGGACCGATTAAGGGAAGCTCTGATTTAGTTCGAGTTCTAAGCAATACAAGGCGCGAGCGAAAAATTTCGACGCAGCATATACATGATATGTAAGGAGGAATTTTTCGTGAGCAACGCAGTATTGCGACGGAATCGGACTTAGTCAGAGCTTCCTAAGAAAGATTACGTCGTGTTACCCAAAGCTATCTTGAACGATGCGAAAGTGTTACGGCATTGGGTCAAACTGGGTATGGAGCACGTTGTTTCACTGCCACAGCTGGTTAAGGATCTACGCTTGCTATACCTTGTGCGTGGTTGAGCCTTGCGCTTCGGCTTCATGGGTCTTCCCAAAAGAAAGCCCCTCAGCACGATCGCGTCGTTATGTATCTCGTTATGGGCCGAAAACATAAGAGTAACCACGCCCTGTCGTGGTAGCGTACGTAAGTGCTTGAGTTGATCGGGGTGCTTCAGTACCACTTCAGTATATCTATTACTCATCAGCATCGCTCCGCGCTGATGTTGCGAATAGGCTCTCAGACGCTTGCCTTTTACAACGCCGACCCTTTGTGCATCGCGATGTGGTCGCTCTTGTCACTCTGAATTTCATACTGCGGTTCATCCTCGCTCGCGTGATGCGTATAGCCCTTGTAGGCAACGTCTTTTGTGTGCACCTTGATAATTTTTCCGCTGACGTGCCCAGCCTCCGAGTTCCAGGTCACGTGATCGCCGACTTTGAATTTGTGCGCCATGGTTGGTTCGTCTTCGGTTACGGATTTAAGCTCGCGACTATAACGAGGCATCGTGAATTTTATTCGGGTCATTCACCCTCGTCCACGAAACCTGTCTGTCGGGATATATCGGCTGGGGGCGGATAGGTGATTTGTGTCCCATCAACCTGGGCGAACGCGGTAAGAACGTGTGGTTTGCGTCCCTTCGATCCAATAATGTCCTCGACGCGAACGCCTCGGACAAGAAGTGCGTCGCCGATCATTGACCGATGACAGCGCCAGGGAACAGCTTCGGCGCACATCAAGACACAACGCTCCGCGATCGCCACTGCCACGACTTGTCGAACGTTCTCGGCGAATTCCTGAGACTGCATGTAATCCGCATAGCCTCGAAACGAGAGATTGTGCCAGCCGTAGTTGGGGGAATCAGCACGCGCATGGCGCAACCCCCCTAGACCTGGAAGGTGAGTGTAGACAATTCCGACCGCACCCAAGGATTCAGGAAGTGTCTCGCGATTGAACTGGGGATTGTGGCGCGACCGCGGCACGGTCCTAACGTCAAGCACTCGCTCAACCTCGTTGCTCCGAAGCAACTCGATAAACGTCTGTAGCGGCCGGTTCGAATGGCCAATTGTGCAGATAAGGCGCTCGTTCAATGCGGGGTCGCTTTTCATCCAGACAGGTCAAGCCAAAAAAAACGGCTACGCGCCATGCAATAAAATGGTGACGAGAACAGAGGAATCTTCTATTGCCTTTAATGCGTGAACCTCGCCGACTGCCAAACATATTAGGCTCCCCTCTCGCATCAACCGGCTACTTCCAGCAACGGTGAACTCAACACTTCCTTCAAGGCATTGGACGGTAATCTCACCCACAACTTGGTGTACAGGCATTTCTTTCCCTGCCAAAAGAACCATGCGAAATACTTCAAGATGGTTCGATTTGTAGAGAGCCTTCGTGGCTGCGTTTTTGAGATTATCTTTAAACGGACGAATATCAATTAACTCCCCCGACGATGCATGATGGATGGCCATGACTGCTCCTGGGAAAAACGTGCCCAGCCGGATTTGCCATCGACGCGTACCCGCGACAACACCGGCCACTAGTGAACTACATACATGGCAAACGCTCCGCACCAGCAAATGCCGGAGACGATGACTGTCGCCAGGTAAGCGTCGGGTAAGAGGATACGGCATAAGACGTGGCTACCCCCATAATCAAATTCTTTGTGCGCACGGGGATAATCTTTTTGCTCGCATGCGCGGCCTCCGCTTTCTAGATCAGGTAATCGCCGATGTGAAAGTTTGCTGTCAACCTGGTACGCTCCCGCTTGCGTTTGCTCCTCAAAGCTGAGGATGTCAACCGCGCCGTAGCATATCGATCACGGTCGACTTTGTTGCTCGTGCGCGCCTCTGCTCGCAATATTGATCATTCGCTTGTGGGAAGTGCCTGCTCGAATTCCACTTCAGCGCGCAAACCCTCGAGATCCCGGCGGATCACTGCCACCGCCATCTTCCTGCCGCCGCTTCGATACGTGATCGTGCAGTCGCGTGCGTCTAGTTTCCCGTCGATCTCAGCTTTGTCCCATCGTTCGGCGTGGCCGACATAAGCGAGGGCGAAATCGTATTGCTCGGTCCAGAAGAATGGGACCGCATCGAAACGCTCCCGCCGACCCAGAATGTTGCGCGCCGCGGCCTGCCCCTGTCGTTCGGCCACGACCCAGTGTTCGACACGAATGCGTTCGCCGGTGAGCCGGTCCGGCCAGCGGGCGATGTCGCCGGCCGCGTAGACGCCGGTGATGCTCGTTTCGAGAAACTCGTTCACCAGGACGCCGCGGTCCATAGCGAGTCCGGCCCGTTCCGCCAGTGCAATCGCCGGTCGTACACCGATGCCAACAACGGCCAGGTCGGCTGCGAGGTTTTCTCCGTTCTGAAGCGTCACGCTGCGCTCGTCTATCGATGCAGCCGTCGTGCCGAGATGAAACGTCACACCGTGTCCCTCATGTAGCTTGCGGATGAACTGTCCGACCTCCGCGCCGAGAATTTTTTCCATGGGACAGGTCTCCCGTCCAACCACATGCACCTCGATGTTACGCGCGCGCAGCGCGGCCGCCACTTCGAGACCAATGAAGCTCGCGCCGATCACCACGGCCCGCCGCGCGTCCTTGGCCTTGGCAACCAGAGCTCGGCTATCGGCAAGCGTACGCAGATAGTGCACATGCGGCAGGTCCGCGCCGGGCGTCTCGATCCGCACCGGTTCAGCGCCGGTGGCGAGCAGCAGCGCCTCATAGGCATGCCGGCTGCCATCCGTAAGCAGGACTTGGCGGTTCGCCGTGTCGATCGTGGCAACGTGCGCGCCGAGCCGCACATCAATGGCGTGCTTTTGATAGAACTTGGCCGACCGGAGGGCAATCCACTCCTCGGGCGCGCTGCCGGCAAGATAGTTCTTGGAAAGGTTCGGCCGATCATAAGGCACCGACTCGTCGGCGCTTAGCATCGTGATCCGGCCGGCGTAGCCTTCCCGGCGAAGCATCTCCGCCGCGGCATTGCCCGCCGCACCGCCACCCACGATGACGACCGATCCCGGCACATTGGCGGCTGGCGCAGCCGGTTTCGGTCCAGCGCTTTTGATCTTTTCTCGAACATAGGCGTTGCCGTCCCGCTGCTCGACCCGCCAGCAGGAAACCGGGTTCAACGCCGGGGCGTGCAACGCCTCCCCGGTGCGTAAGCTGAAACAAGCGTGATGCCACGGACAGCGAACCGTGTCGTCCACCAACAGCCCCTCGGCGAGCGGCCCGCTATAGTGTGTGCAGACGGCGCCAATGGCGAACAGCTCATCGCCGCGGCGAACCATGAGCACCGCATCGCCCTGCGCATGGCCGAGCAGCATGGTCCCGTCGTCAAGCGTTGAAAGTGGAGTGCCCTGTGTGAGATCCGGCCCGTCCAGTTTCGTCGTTTCTTGGCTCATTCGATCCTCTTTGATGATAATGCTATTCGGCTAAACCCTCCCACTGTTGCGGAAGCCTGCATGTGTCGTTATTTCCGTCTCTCTACGCATCGATAGCGGCCTAGTCCAAAAATTTTCTCGGGCCGGGTCATTCGACGTGTAGCGTTCCTTTCATCGTCGGATGCAGCCTGCAGAAGTAAGTAAGCACGCCCTTCTTTCGGAGCGTGTATTTCCACGACTTGTCAGACCCGATGCTCTTCGAGTCGAAGGCGCCGGTTTGCGCGGTCGCGGTGTGAGGGAATGGATCCTTGTTGATCCACACCACTGTGTCGCCCGCTTTTACAGTTAGCATCTCGGGGTCGAACCGAGTCCCCTCGATGGCAACGGTGTGTGTCACCGGCTCGGCGCCCGTGGCGAGGCCGACGAGCAGTATGACCGCCGCTGCGGCGATTCGATAGTGCGAGTAGCCGATCACCGAAGCGCGCTATCAGTTCTACTTGCCGAGCGAGGTCTGGATCTGCTTGGCATGCTCGAGATGCGCGACGAAGGCCGGCCGCACCTTCACCAACAACGCCTTCAACTCTGCGTTCTGCGCGCTGGGAATCAGGGTTTTGTCGATCGCGTCGATCACCTGCTGGTGATACGCGACTTCGTTG
>JBDSJK010000322.1:0-8689 GCA_039917535.1 Burkholderiales bacterium | reverse complement strand
TGTGCGTATCTCGAAGCGGGCTACCCGCAGCGCGGCGCCGTCTACCCTCGGCCCGCACGGTCGAGGAAGCCGAAATCGTGAGCCAGATACGCCGTACGCAGGCTCAACATCGCGGACGCTATGGACGCCCGCGCATGACCCCGGAAGTCATTGTATCGTTAGGCCGGCCGGTGCACGGTGAGCGTTTTAAGACTCGGGCCGAGGCACAGCAAGCAATTATCGAATACATGGGCTATTACAATACTGAACGCCGACATTCATCGTTGGGTAATGTGTCACGCGCAGAATTCGAACGGCGCGGGTACGATGAAAGTAATCGAGTGAGCGAGGCGTCCAAGCGATGGGCCACGCTCTTTGATCTTCTTGGCGTCCATTGAATGGGGACCAGATCACGAGTCCATGGCACCTTCGCGGTGGCGGTGGCAGGGCTGGTCAGTCAAGCTGTTTGACGGCACCGTTGTGTCTATGCCCGACACGCCGAGCAATCAGCAGGCCTATCCGCAAAGTCATGAACAGAAGCCGGGATTGGGTTTTCCTATCGCCCGCATTGGCGCACTCATCGGCTTGGCCAGCGGCGCGATACGGGGTTATCAAGTCGTGGCCTGCGAAGGCAAGGGGACAGGGGGAACAGAGTGTGCTGGAGAACTTGCTGGACCCTCTCCATGCGGGTGAGGTGGTGCTGGCCGATGCGCTGCTGGCCACCTGGTGGGATCATTGAGGGGGGCACACGTCGGGGTGCCGATGTAGTGATGGCCCAGCATGGAAGACGGATCACCGACTTTACGCGCGGTCAACAACTCGGCAAGAATGACCATGTGGTGCAATGGCCGCGACCGCCGAAACCGAAGACAATGAGCGCGAAAGAATACGCGCGCTACCCAGCATCCATTACGAGGCGCGAGGTAGAGGTGGATGGACAAATTCTGGTGACGACGTTGTTTGATCCCAAGATCGTATCGGCCCGCGTGCTTGCCGCGCTCTACAAGATGCGCTGGAACATTGAGGTTGATTTCCGCAACATCAAGGCCACGCTTCTCCCGAAAAGGGGACAAGAAATGGATGTGCTGTGTTGCAAATCGCAGCCGAGCTTTACCGGTGCCAAGCGTCTGCAGAGTGCATTCGCCGATCAGCTTCGCCGAGCATCGGGCGATCAAATTCGCACGCTGATCGAGACCGTACTGGCCTGTATCGCCACACTCCGACTGCCGCATCGGCCCGACCGAATCGAGCCTCGCGCGAAGAAACGACGACCAAAGAACCTTCGGCTGTTAACCGTGCTGCGTCATGTCGTGCGTGACCTCATTTATGCTCAGCGAGTGCTTGACCGAGTGACATTAGAGCCTGACCCTTTAGTCCTGTAGGGCGAACGTGGCTATCGCGTGGTGGGGCTGAACAATGAGGGACGTTTTCATAAGGCGAGGACCGTGACGCCGAGGCGCGTGGCCGCGGTATGCAACGCGCAATTGAGTGTGGCCAACGGTAGCGCGAGGCGTTGTGTCAGTTCCAGGTAGGCGGTATCGTAGACGGTGAGCTGAAATCGTTCGCCCAGATCCGCTGTGGCACCGCAGGCCTGCGTTGCTGTTTCGTGATCCAGGGTAATCGGCAATCCTTGTAAGAAACCGGCGAGGCCTGCCGTTGTGTGGCGTTAAGCCGCTTACGACGCTCGGCCATTGCGAGGCCCCCCCCCGTTGAGCACTTGCAACGGCCCCAGCGCTGGCGCCACTACGCCGCTGTCGGCAATACGTTCCAGCAAAGCGAGCGTTGCCGGCGTGCGCTCGTCTTCAAAACACCAGGTCAATGCGACCGAGCTGTCGACCACCAGACTCAAGGTCGATCCTCATTAACGAGATCTTTGATCTCGAGACCCTTCAGGCTAATATCGCGACTGGACTCCATCAGGTTATGAGTTGCCTGGCGAGCATTGTTACGATCGAATTTCGGGGTAGCCGGCACCAGCCGCGCGACGGCTTTGCCATGCCGGGTGATCAGCACTTCTTCGCCCTGCTCGACCCGATCGAGTAATGTCGCTAATTTATTCTTCGCCTCAAAGGCGCTAACCGCATGCATGGTTTACCTCACTCAATAAAGCCAAATGACAGCTAATTTATATCACTAAAATATTGAAGGAGCCTATTTATTCAGAACAAAGCGAAACAATTCCATCTGCCGATCAGACGTTTCCCGCCAGTTAAATCGTTCCGCATAGCGGCGCGTGGCTTGGTGATCGGGGTAATTGGCGAACAGCGCGTTGACGCCGGCGATAATTGAATTCGCTGTTCGTTCTGGAACCAATACCCCTGCTTCCGGGGAGGTCACCACTTCGGGTGTGCCCCAAATGGATGTTGCTACAACAGGCGTTCCGCATGCCATAGCTTCGAGCAGCACATTGGCCCAGCCTTCACGGCTTGAGGCGAGGATCAACGCGTCGGCTGCGCCATAGTATTTGCGGAGTTCGGCTTGTTTAACGCTGGGCACGAACGTTACGCGGTCGGCAACGCTCACATCCTTAGCAAGTTTGTGTAAGTTGTCACTCTCTTCCCCACTGCCTACGACGATCAATCGATAATCTCGTAGCTCGCGCATCGCTTCGATGGCGAGGTGATGACCCTTGCGCTCAATGAGATGTCCCACTGAAAGCAATGTTTTTCCGGTCCATCCGAAACTAGCACGCACTTGTTGCCGATCTATCGGATGAAACAATTCTAAGTCAACACCGTTGCGCAGCGCATGAATTTTGCTCGCGTCTGCGCCTAACCGCGTGAGCTCGGTCTTGAGGGCTTCGCAAACGGTGATCGACGCTGCCGCCTCGGCCGCCGCCTTCAATATCATCTTGCGCGGCGCGTCGTACTGCGGAATCAAGTTGATGTCCGTACCACGGGCGGTGATGACGACGGGCTTATTGAATTGCTTGCCCAAGATAGTTGCGGCAACGCCGTCGGGATAGTAGTAATGTGCGTCGATCAGATCAAAATCAAATCCGTCGGCGATGATTTTTTTTAGTATCGGCGTCATCGCTCGCGCAAGCAGGTAGGGCGCGGTGGTCATGCCGATCTTGGGTAGCAGCGTGTAACGCGGGTGGAGCACACGGATGTTATTGAGCACTTCTGTACGCGGCACTTGGGCGGAACGCGCGTAACGACCAAAGCGCGGATTGCTAAACGGAAACCACGGAACCGGCGCAACGGTTAGGTTTTCGACCTCGGGATAATTCGCAAGCAAATGGCGCAGGCGAGTCTCCACAAAAACCCCATGGGAGGGATACTCGGAGTTAGGATAGAGCGTGGAGAAAGTCAGGATTTTCAAAATTGATGTGGCGCTAGTATTTTTCTAGGACTGCTTAAGTAACGCATATTGCCCTGCCTTAAGACACAGTCAGGGCAGTCAATCGAAGTTGAAGGCCGTAAAGTCTTACACTAGAGCTGCTTTAGCCGGCACCGTCGCGGGGGCGCCACGTTCCGATAACTTTAAGAATGAATCGAACATCAACAGCGACCACAGCGGCGCGCTGTGGTCACGCATACCCGATTGGTGTTGGTCAACCATTTGTTTGAGCAACACGGTGTTGAAAAACCCGGTCGAGGCAAGGCGAGAACCGAGCACCATATCCTGCATTTTTGACTTGAGCGGACCGCGGAACCAGGTGGCAAGCGGAATGGCGAAGCCCATTTTAGGTCGATACAGTATGGAATCCGGCAAATGCGGTTCTAGGGCTTTTTTCAACACGTACTTACCCTCTTGTCCGCGCAGCTTGTAATGCTCGGGCAAGCCGGAGAGCCATTCCAGCATGGGATGATCCAACAACGGTTCGCGCACTTCGAGGGCGTGGGCCATGCTTGCACGATCGACCTTGGTGAGAATGTCGCCGGGCAAATAGGTCTTCGTGTCCAAATATTGAATCAACGAAAGTCCGCCCTCAACGGGTGCGCGGCTGGCGTGCTGCTGCAAAACTTCCACCGCTTGATAGCCCTGCAATTCGCGACGGAAAGGGTCGCTGAATAACTCGCGGCGCATATCGTCGTTCATGATGGAGATGGTATGAAAATAGGCTTGCACCGAATCGCGAGCGAGTGCTTGAAATGTAGTCTTGGCACGGAATCGCTGCGGCGCCCAATCGGCCTTGGGATATATTTTTCCCGCCAGACCAAACAACGGACGACGTAGACCCAACGGCAGCATGGAACGAATCTTCTCTTCGTTCATATGCCAACGATAGCGGCGGTAGCCACCAAAATGTTCATCACCGCCGTCGCCGGAGAGCGCAACCGTGACAGATTTTCGCGCCAACTGGCAAACGCGATAGGTAGGCATGGCAGAGCTATCGGCATAGGGCTCGTCGTACAGCGATGCGAGCGTATCCACTAAGCCGAAATCGTCGGGATCGACCTGTTCGGTGCGATGATTAGTGTGATAACGATCCGCCACCTCCTGGGCATATTCGGACTCGTTGTACTTCGGATCGCCAAATGAAATAGAACAGGTGTTGACGGGATCGTTTGACAGCCCGGCCATCATCGCAACGACGGCGCTTGAATCAACGCCGCCGGACAAGAACGCGCCGAGCGGCACTTCAGAAATCATCCGAACCTTTACGGCCTCGCGGAGCCGGTCGATCACCTCGGCCTGAACATCCTTTTCGCTGAGGGGGCCAATCGGCTTGAACATCAGATCCCAGTATTCTTTCGAAGCCGGAAATTTCTTGCCACGCTGTAGCGTCAGCGTGTGGCCGGGTGGAAGCTTAAAGGCTTGCTTGTAGATGGTTCGTGGCTCTGGCACATAGCCGTAGGCAAAATAGTCTTCAACAGAACGCGGATCGATCTCAGTGGCAAGCTTGGGATGGCAAAGTAGCGCTTTAAGCTCTGATCCGAATACTAGCGTGTTGTCAGGCAAAACCGCGTAGAACAATGGCTTTACGCCCAACCGATCTCGGGCCAGAAACAACGTCTGGCGATTCCGATCCCAAAGGGCAAATGCAAACATACCTCTAAAGCGCGATACACATTCTTCACCCCATTCTTCCCAGGCATGGACGATGACTTCGGTATCGGAACGAGTGCGAAACTTGTGCCCACGCGCTGTGAGCTCAGGCATCAATTCTTTATAATTGTATATCTCGCCGTTGAAAACCACGACGACGCTGTGATCTTCGTTGAATAGGGGTTGTTGCCCTGACGAAAGGTCAATAATGGAGAGACGACGATGGCCCAAACCCACGCCCGGCTCGGTGTGCAGACCACCCTCGTCTGGTCCGCGATGGAACTGCGACTGGTTCATACGCTCCAGCAGGCTACGCGACACCTCTTTCGCACCACCTAGATCAAAAAGGCCTACGATCCCGCACATAGATTAGCTTTGCATAACGGTTTGTGTAGCTGTTTGTTCTAGCACACCGTCGTAAACTTGCAGGTAGTTATTCACCATCGTATCCATGCTAAAGCGGGTTTCTGCCCGTAGACGTCCAGCATTTCCGTGGCTCGAAGCACGGCCGGGATTCAGCACATATTGCTTCATGGCTTCGGCCATGGCGACAGGATCGGCCGCAGGCACCAGGCTGCCCGTGACGCCTTCAATAATTAGTTCTGGATTGCCCCCCACGTGAGTTGCGACAACGGGCAAGCCGGTTGCCATTGCCTCAAGTATGGTATTCGAGATGCCTTCCACCAGAGAGGGGAGTACGAACAGATCAAAGCAGCGCATAAGGTCGCCCACATCATCGCGGGCGCCGGGTAACCATGCGAGGTCGCGTAACCCTGCTTGGGTCAGCAAGTTATCGCATTCGCCAAGCAGATGACCATTACCGACCAACGCAAGCCTGAGCCTCGCTCTGTGTTCCGGTAACAGTTTAGCGAGTTGAATGAAAGCTTTGGTAAGAGTGACCTGGTCTTTGACGGCCGCCATGCGTCCTACCGTGCCGATCACGAAGGCATTGTCGGGCGCGAATCCAGGTTCCGGTAGCGGTAGTCGACCAGAGGTTGTGGGACGAAATTGGCGGCAATCGACCCCGTTATAGAGCTGGGTGATTTTGCGACCCGGAATGCCGATCCTGTTTTGTAGGTAGGATTCCAAATCCTGAGACAGGGCGATGTAGTGACTAATCAGCGGACGATGAATGCGTCGCACCCACTGGGCTTTACGATTATTCCCGTCTACGTCATCGATGTCCCGCCCGTGTTCGCCGTGGATACGCGCTTTGACACCACACAATAGCGCCGGCAGCATGCTGTCGAGCCCGGAAATTCCGCGGCTATGTATGATGGCCGGTTGCAGCCTGCGGATGAGCCGATATAGCCTAGCCTTGGCGGCCCAATCGCGACCATCGCGCTTATGTAATGCAAATACTTCGACGTTCGGGTTCTCGATCCGGTCGCGAAAATCCGTGTAATGGCTCATGCAAATGATGGCATGGCGATAGCGTGTTTCGGGAATACGATTGATCAGATTGACCAAGCCATTCTCAAGCCCACCGATAGTAAGATGATGAATCACGTGGGCGATTAACGGTGGTTTTTGCGGCATCGCGTTTGTTTTGAGCCCGACTAGCGCGCAGCTTGCGGTAGTATCGAATTGACTGCGGGAACCACCGCAGCGGCAAAGTCACGCAATACCTCACGCGCGGGCTCAACTTTTTCGTCGTAAGGCGCATACATGAAAATCGCAGCGGCATCATCGCCCTGGTTCAATAGCTTCGCCTTGGCTTGGTAGAGTTTCGCGAGATAGGTATTGTCCGTGTAGATCCCACCGACCCAATACCAAGCCCACACTAGCAGTTTGTGGTCGGCGGAGCGAAGTTGTGCCTCGGTCACATCCATTGAACCACTCGCCAACGGAATGCGTATCGAAACATTGGACACTTGCCGCCACGTAGTGTCATGGGAGAGCACGAGTTGATTCTGCGAGTTGATCAACTCCGATCCTTGCTGCTGATTTCGATAAAACTTAATTAGCAATTCGACCGATTTCCCATCTTTTTGGTAACTTTGCTTAAGTTCATTTTTTGCAGTCGGAAAATGCGGATCCCAGTTGGTAAGGGATTTAGGTGTGGCCGCCCAGCTGGCAACTGAAGACGGCATGCCTAGGGCAATAGCCGACGAATTTGCCGGGGTCGCATCAAGATGCCGCGCGTAGCTCGGCCAAACGGCTATGATCGCCATACTAATGCACGCCGCTGCTATTAATTTTTTCAACGATGTATTTGCCGGGTGAAGCGCTTCGTGAGTAAGGTGTAGGGATTTTACAAGCTCAGGATCCGCTTCGCGCCAGCGAGAACCTATCCAGAACAATAACAACATCACGAAACCAAAAAAGACCCAACCGTAAATCAGATGGTCGACCCCGGCGGCCAATCGGTTGTTACTAAGGTGACCTATCATCACTATTAAGTAAGCCCGTACCCAGTTTGCGATAATCGGGACAACGATAGCCAACCCGATGAAAACCGCTCTACGCCAAACGCTTCGGTAAGTAAGGTAGGCGAATAAACAGCCTAGTGTTAGCGATGCAATAAGGTAGCGCAGCCCGCTACAAGCTTCAACTACGGACCAGTTGCCCGTCGGCAACGCTAACAAATTACCCTCACGATAAACGGGCACGCCAGTGATCTGTAACGCTGCAACGGTAAAATCAGCGGTGTACGTCATCAGAGGGGGGAGCAGAAATTCTCCAACAGGTACGGCGAACATCAAGAACAAAAGTGGGAACAGCAACGCGAGTGCAACCCGGTGTCCTAAAATGGCCCAAACCAGGATTGGAACCATGGCCACTAAGGCATATTGGGCAACGACGAGCACCTCTGCTGAATCCGCCAATAACCAAGCGAAGCCAGCAACTGCAAGAGCAAATATGCCCAACATACTCGGACGCGGCTGTATGGCAAATAGATCATGGCGACGCGTCCAGATCAAGTAAGCGCTAATGGGGAAAATTAGAAAACCATGGGTGAAGGTTTCGGATCTTTGCCATATCGCAATGGTCGACAGGGCGGTATCTTTGTGCCACGCAAATAGCCAGATCAACACAACCGCAATGATGAGCAAAGCTGTGCGCCAAACGCGTGTCGTCTTTGCATCAGGCTCCAAAATCGGATTAGACTGGAGCAGTACGCTGTGGTCCGCTTTCACGCTGACTTCCTGGAAGGGAAATGAATGATACGGGCATCCTGTAGTGGCTCATCAATCTTCCAGCCTCCATCGGAATGTTGGAGCAAGCGACCGATTTTGCTCAGATTGGCGTCCCAGCTGTAGTCCTGCAAAACTCGCGCGCGGGCGCGATTGCCTATGAGGTCGCTGTGACTCTTGGTCAACTGTGAAGTGATTTGGTCAACAAATTCCTGGGCAGTTCGCGCCACGATAAGTTCTCGCTCCGGTTCAGCCGCCACACCTTGGGCGGCTTCCTGGGAAGCAATAACAGTTTTCGCCATTGCCATAGCTTCCAGCACCTTATTTTGCGTGCCACGGGCGATTCTAAGCGGCGCCACGGCTAGCCTCGCATGGGCTAAGAAAGGACGAATGTCGGCTACTGAACCCGTCACAATCACGCCCGGCAGCTCTGCAAGTTTTTGTATTTTGGGATCGGGTCGCGCGCCGACCACATAAAATCGGGTACGTGGGAAATCGCCATGAATTTTGCTAAATATTTCGCGAGCAAACCATTCTGCTGCATCGACGTTGGGCCAATAATCCATGGCGCCGGTGAA
>JBDSJK010000321.1:0-8279 GCA_039917535.1 Burkholderiales bacterium | reverse complement strand
CCAGATCAAAGCGAAACCCGGCATTCTCAAAGGCACGGACATTCCCGACTACGCCGTCTGCGTGGACATCGTCACGAAAGCCGCGCTCAAGGAAATGATCATCCCCGCGCTGCTCCCGCTCATCGTCGTGCTCGCCGTGGCTGCGATGCCGGACGGCGCGAAAATGCTCGGCGGTGTGCTCGTCGGCTCGATCGTCACCGGCCTCTTCATGGGCATCTCGATGACCAGCTCGGGCGGCGCTTGGGACAACGCGAAGAAGTATATCGAAGACGGTAACCACGGCGGCAAAGGCTCCGACGCGCATAAGGCGGCAGTGACCGGCGACACGGTGGGCGATCCGTATAAAGATACGGCGGGCCCGGCGGTGAACCCGCTGATAAAAATCATCAACATTGTGGCGCTGCTTATTGTTCCGCTATTAGCGAAAATTTACGCCAGCTAATCTTGAACGAGATCGGCGACGGGGCTAATTCAGGCCCGTCGCCGTTTGGAATGAGTGCGCTAAACCTACGAATTATCAGGTGAAAATGCGCTAGACCCTGCACTCGGTCACGATAATTTGTTATACTGAAGAGATAACTAGAATGGGCATTGCGCCCATTTTTTGTTTGTATTGGGCATTATGGACTTAATGGAATTACTGGAGCCCACTTTGCAGGGCTTAGGCTACGAGCTGGTGGATACGGAATGGTTCGGCCGTGGCAACTTGCGAGTGATGATAGACCGAGCCGAAGGCATTACGGTTGATGATTGCGCGGCCGTGAGTAACCATTTGACCCGGTTGTTCGAGGTGGAAGGATTTGATTACGACCGGTTGGAAGTATCGTCGCCGGGGTTTGATCGGCCGCTGCGGAAGGTCGCGGATTTTGTGCGGTTTCGCGGCGAGCGTGCGGAATTGAAGCTGCGCGCACCGCTTGAGGGGCGGCGGAATTTCAGCGGGACCTTGGGCGCGTTGGCGGCGGGTGTACTGTCGCTGGATGTGGATGGAAAAGTAGTAGCGATTGAGCTCGCGAATATACACAAGGCGCGGCTCAAGCCGGAATTTTGAGTCGGAGAGAAAATGAGTCGAGAGTTATTGATGTTGGTCGATGCGCTTGCCCGTGAGAAAAATGTGGAGCGCGACATTGTGTTCCTGGCGCTCGAAATGGCGCTGGCGTCGGCCACTAAAAAGCGTTACCACGAGGGCATGGAAGTTCGGGTTGCCGTTAATCGCGAGACGGGCGAGTTTGAGGCATTTCGCCGCTGGATGATCGTACCGGAAGAAGAATTCGAGAATCACGAACAGCAAATGCTTCAAAAAGAGATTGTCGAAGATCATCCCGATTTGACGCTCGACATCGGTGATTATTACGAAGAGCCGTTGGAAGCCGTTGAATTCGGACGCATCGGCGCCCAGGCGGCGAAGCAAGTCATCCTGCAAAAGATCCGCGACGCGGAGCGAGAGCAAATTCTCAATGACTTTCTCGAGCGCAAAGAATTTTTGGTGACGGGCACCATCAAACGCATGGAGCGAGGCAGCGCCATCGTCGAGTCCGGGCGCTTAGAAGCTTATCTGCCTAAAGATCAAATGATCTTGAAGGAAAATCTGCGCGTCGGTGATCGCGTGCGCGCCTACCTGTCGCGTATTGAGCGCGGTGGACGTGGCCCGCAATTGATTCTGTCGCGAGTCGCACCGGAATTTATTATGCGATTGTTCGAGCTTGAAGTGCCTGAGATCGAAGAAGGTTTGCTCGAGATCAAGGCCGCCGCCCGTGATCCCGGTATCCGCGCCAAGATCGCGGTGAAATCCAACGACAAGCGCATCGATCCGATCGGCACCTGCGTGGGTATGCGCGGTTCTCGCGTTCAGTCGGTCACCAATGAACTGGCCGGCGAACGGGTCGACATAATTCTCTGGTCTGAGGATCCGGCGCAGTTTGTGATAGGCGCATTGGCGCCGGCAGAAGTGAGTTCCATCGTGGTCGATGAAGAAAAGCACAGTATGGATGTGGTGGTCGATGAAGACCAACTGGCCCAAGCAATTGGTCGCAGCGGCCAGAACGTCCGCCTAGCTTCGGAACTCACTGGCTGGCAACTCAACATCATGACCGTCGATGAAGCCAAGTCCAAGAGCGAGGAAGAGTTTAGCGGCATCCGTGCGCTGTTCATGGATAAGCTCGACGTCGATGAGGAAGTTGCCGACATTTTGGTGCAAGAAGGTTTTAGCACTGTTGAAGAGGTCGCTTACGTGCCGTTGACGGAAATGTTGGAGATCGAGGCTTTAGATGAAGCTACCGTGAACGAGCTGCGCTCCCGGGCGCGAAATGCGTTATTGACGGAAGCCATTGCGTCGGAAGAAAAAGTTGAAAGCGCCGACGAACAACTTCTTAACATGGAAGGAATGGATAACCAAACCGCGCGTTTGTTGGTATCAAAGGGCGTGACAACGATGGAAGAATTGGCTGACCTCGCGGTGGATGACTTGACCGAACTCACGGGAATGGAAGTGGATCGCGCCAAAGAGTTGATCATGACCGCGCGCCGGCCATGGTTTGAGTAACAATGAAGCTCGCCCGACTATCACCCGCCGAGCAGTATGTTGACAAACTACTGCGCTTGACTATCCGGCGTTGCGAAAGTCAGAAAAATGCTCATGTACTTACGTGTACATTGCGCTTTTTCTGCCTTCCGCGCGTTGTCTAGTCTGCGCTCGCTACGTTTTTCAACATACTGCTAGACTATTAAAAAAGAGTTTGAATATGCCGCAATCAAGTGTCGCCCAATTTGCCAGTGAGCTTAGCTTGCCCCCGGCCTTATTGCTGGAACAATTAAAGGCTGCGGGTGTACACAAATCCGCCGCCGAAGAATCGCTATCGGAACAAGACAAGGCGTTGTTGCTCGACTATTTGCGCCAGGCGCATGGTAGCAAAGAAGCAAAGAACAAGATCACCTTGACGCGCAAGCAGACGTCGGAAATCAAGAAATCCGACGCGACGGGCAAAGCGCGCACCATACAAGTCGAGGTTCGCAAGAAGCGCGTGTTAATAAAGCGTGACGTAACCGAAACGCCAGCGCCGCCTGTGCCGGTGGTCGAAGTTGTTGTTGAGAAACCCGTCGCTACCGTGCCCATGCCGATTGTTAACGCGAGCGAAATGGCGTTACGCGAAGAAGAGGCGCGCAAATACGCCGAGCTGATGGCACGTCAAGCCGAAGATGCGGCCGCGAAGAAATCTAAGTCACGTCCCAAGAAAACAGAGGTTGTCGCCGAGGTGGTTGTCGTGCCCGTTGCAGAGGTGGCAGCGCCTATTCCGCAATCCGCTGAAGCAAAACCTGCATTGGTAGCCGAGCCTACCGCCGTTGCTCCAAAAGCGCCTGGCGCAGCGGCCGATACGACATTACATCGTCCGCAGGTGCCAGCAAGCGACAAGAAGGCGGCCAAAAAAGCCAAAACACCAACGGTGACTTGGGTCGATGAGGCCAACAAGAAGCGCGGCCTTAAGACCCGCGGTGATAACCGTCCAACGACCGGGTGGCGCGGTCACAAAACCAAGCCAAACAAGCAGCAAACCACGACGGAAAGCGCTCAGCAATTTCAATTGCCTACAGAACCTATCGTTTATGAAGTACCCGTGCCTGAAACAATAGCCGTGGGCGCGTTGGCCCAGAAAATGGCCGTGAAGGCGGCGGAAGTCATCAAGGTCTTGATGAAAATGGGCAGCATGGTGACCATCAATCAGGTGCTGGACCAAGAAACCGCCATGATTGTTGTGGAAGAGATGGGTCACATTGCTAAAGCAGCCAAGCTTGACGATCCTGATTCGCTCTTGTCCTCCGATGGGGACAGCGGCGCAGTGGCGGTCGTAGAGGGCGTCATGGAGCCGCGCGCGCCGGTCGTCACAGTGATGGGCCACGTCGACCATGGCAAGACCTCCTTGCTCGATTATATACGCCGCACCCGCGTGGCGAGTGGCGAGGCGGGCGGCATTACCCAACATATCGGCGCTTACCATGTGGAAACGCCGCGCGGCATGATCACTTTTTTGGATACGCCAGGCCACGAAGCTTTTACCGCCATGCGCGCCCGCGGTGCGAGGGTCACGGATATCGTGATCTTGGTCGTCGCGGCTGACGATGGCGTGATGCCGCAAACGATAGAGGCAATTCACCATGCTAAGGCGGCGAAAGTTCCGCTGGTCGTGGCCATGAACAAGATCGATAAGCCGGAAGCCAACATCGAGCGCATCAAGCAGGAACTGGTCGCTCATGGTGTGTTGCCCGAGGAATACGGCGGCGACGCGCAGTTTGTGCCCGTATCGGCGAAGACCGGGGAGGGTATCGACGACATGCTTGAGCGGATTCTGCTGCAGGCCGAAGTGTTGGAACTCAAGGCCGTTAAGGATGCACCCGCTAGAGGTTTGGTCATCGAGTCGCGGCTAGACAAAGGGCGCGGCGCCGTTGCGACGGTGCTGGTGCAATCGGGCACGTTGAAGCGCGGTGATATGTTGCTTGCCGGTTCTGTGTTTGGTCGCGTGCGCGCCATGGCCGATGAGGCGGGAAAAACCGTGCTGCAAGCGGGTCCGTCTATTCCGGTGGAGATACAGGGTTTGTCCGACGTACCCGGTGCGGGCGACGACGTACTGGTGCTCAATGACGAGCGCAAGGCGCGCGAAATCGCGTTGTTCCGCCAGGGCAAATATCGCGCCGTGAAGCTCGCGCGGCAGCAAGTGGCCAATCTTGAAAACATGTTCAGCAATATCGGCGAAGGCGAAGTCAAAACTCTTGCGCTGATTATCAAGGCTGACGTGCAGGGTTCCTACGAGGGCTTGGCTTATGCGTTGGGCAAGTTGTCCACCGACGAAGTGAAGGTCAATATCATACACACGGGCGTCGGTGCAATTACCGAGTCCGACGTCAACTTAGCGCTGGCTTCCAAGGCGGTCATCATCGGCTTCAACGCACGCGCCGACAACATGGCGCGCAAGCTCGCGCAAACCGGCGGTGTCGATATTCGTTACTACAACATCATTTACGAAGCGGTCGACGAAGTGAAAGCGGCCATGTCCGGCATGCTCTCGCCCGATAAGAAGGAAACCATACTGGGCCTGGTTGATATTCGACAGGTCTATCGCATTTCCAAAATCGGCGCGGTGGCGGGTTGCTACGTCCTCGAAGGCGTGGTGAAACGCGGCTCCCAGATTCGCTTGCTGCGCGACTCGGTCGTGATCCACACGGGTGAACTCGATTCGTTGAAGCGCTTTAAGGACGACGTCCGTGAAGTGAAAGCGGGCTTCGAATGCGGCCTCTCGTTGAAAGGCTACGACGACATCAATGTGGGCGATCAGCTTGAAGTGTTTGAAGTCGTTGAGGTGGCAAGGACGTTATAAGGATAAACATGGCGGCGTGGGGGATGAATAGCGTTGCCATCATCCATCACCGTTTGCTTTTGCCCCGTCATTTTAGCGATGAAATCCTACCCCCGCGCAAACCGCATCGCCGAGCAAATGCAGCGCGATCTCGCGACGCTGATCCGCACCGAGATCAAAGATCCCCGCGTGGGGTTGATCACCATCACCAGCGTCGATGTGTCGCGGGATTACTCGCACGCGAAAGTGTTCTTTACCCAATTAGGCGAAGCGGCAGATGCCAAGGCGTGCGGCGACGGCTTGAATCATGCTGCTGGTTTTCTGCGCCATCTGTTAGCAGAGCGCCTCGGCCTGCGCATTATGCCCATGCTTCACTTCGTCTACGATGAGTCGGTCGAGCGGGGAATTTATCTCTCTCAGCTCATCGATACGGCTGTTCATGATTTGCCGCCGGTAGATCCCGACAAGAGCGAGTGATGGCGTTGGCAAACGCCAAACGGGCGATTTCCGGCCTGTTGCTGTTTGATAAATCCGCAGGCGCTTCCTCTAATCACGCGCTACAAAAAGTAAAACGATTATTCCGCGCCGAGAAAGCGGGCCACACCGGCACCCTTGATCCCTTCGCCACCGGCTTGTTGCCGATTTGTTTCGGCGAGGCAACCAAGTTTTCGTCATTTGGACTCGATGGCGACAAGGCCTACGTGGCGACGCTCAAGTTAGGCGTGACCACAACCACCGGCGACACCGAGGGCGAGATCGTCGCTCAGCGTGAGGTAACAGCGACTCAAGCAGACATTAACCTCGTGCTGCCGCGCTTCATGGGTACGACGCTGCAAATCCCGCCGCTTTATTCCGCGCTTAAAGTTGCCGGCAAGCCCATGTATGACTACGCGCGCAAGGGACTCGACGTGGCCCGCGAAGCGCGTGAGATTACGATTAGCGAATTGACTTGCCTGCGCTTCGCCGCCGATGAACTGGAAATTTCCGTGACCTGCGGCAAGGGAACCTACATTCGCGTGCTTGCTGAAGACATCGGCGCAGTGTTGGGTTGTGGCGCCCATCTTAACGCGCTACGGCGCACTACGGTGGGGAGTCTGTCGATCGCCCACGCGCTGACGCTGGCGCAACTTGAATTGCTCACGGAAGATGACCGTGATGCGCTATTGTTGCCCAACGACAGGCTGCTTGAAGCCCTGCAAAGCATATGCCTCGAAACGCCCGCCATTACTTGCTTGCGGCAAGGGCAGGCCCAACAGGCGCATCCTGATTGGCTTCCAGGCACGGTGCGTGTGTACGCCGAAAATAGTGAGTTCATCGGCCTTGGCGAAATTACCCTCGACGGCCATTTGATCGCGAAGCGATTAATTGCACAAGCAGGCGCCGCCTCGGTAACATAACGTTCCAAAGCAGCGCCGGATTATCGTTATGACACCGAAGCAAGTAGCCGACGCCATGTACGCGCGCGATCGCGCGTCGCAATGGCTCGGCTTGCAAATTATCGAAGTGCGCCTGGGCTACGCAAAGCTCACCATGGAGGTGCAACCCCATATGGCCAATGGCCATGACCTGGGTCACGGCGGCTTGACTTTCGCGCTCGCCGATTCCACCTTTGCATTCGCCTGCAACAGCCACAACATCAACGCAGTCGCCGCCGCCTGCAGCATTGAGTTCATCGCGCTTACCCGCGTCGGCGACGTGTTGACGGCCGTGGCGCAGGAGCAAGTTTTGGTGGGGCGCAACGGCGTGTACGACGTGCGTGTCACCAACCAGCGTGAGGAAGTCGTCGCGCTGTTTCGCGGCAAGTCGACGCAAATACGCGGCAACGTGGTGCGAGAATCCGATCAGAATAGCCCATGACGAATTTCCCGTTGGAGCCCATCGAGACAGCGAGCGTGGACGAGTTGCAGGCGTTGCAACTCACCCGCATGCAATGGTCGTTGCAGAACGCGTACAAGCAGGTGCCGCACTATCGTAAAAAATTCGATGCCGCGGGTGTACATCCGAATGATCTCAAATCCCTAGCCGATCTCAGCAAATTTCCCCTCACTGTAAAGCAAGATTTTCGCGACAATTATCCGTTCGGCCTGTTTGCCGTGCCGCGGGATCAAGTGGTGCGCATCCATGCCTCTAGCGGAACCACCGGCAAGCCCACCGTCGTCGGTTACACCGCGAAGGACATCGACACCTGGGCGAGCCTGATGGCGCGCTCCATCCGCGCATCGGGGGCGCGGCCCGGCGACAAAGTTCATGTGTCCTACGGTTACGGCTTGTTCACCGGTGGCTTGGGCGCTCACTACGGCGCCGAACGTTTGGGACTCACGGTGATTCCATTCGGCGGTGGACAGACCGAGCGGCAAGTTCAACTGATCGTGGATTTTGAGCCGGACATCATCATGGTCACGCCGAGTTACATGCTCGCCATTGCCGATGAATTTGAACGCCAAGGGCTGGATACCACCCAGTGTAGCTTGCGTATCGGCATCTTCGGCGCCGAGCCGTGGAGCAACGAAATGCGCGTCAATATACAGCAACGCTTAGCGCTCTCCGCCGTGGATATTTACGGCCTGTCGGAAGTGATGGGACCGGGCGTGGCAAACGAATGCCACGAAACCAAAGACGGTCCAACCATTTGGGAAGATCATTTTTATCCCGAGATCATTAACCCTGACACCGGTGACGTTCTGCCAGACGGCGAGTTCGGCGAATTGGTGTTTACATCATTAACCAAAGAAGCCTTGCCCGTCATCCGCTATCGCACCCGCGATCTCACGCTGCTGCTACCCGGCACGGCGCGCACCATGCGGCGCATGGCCAAGATTACCGGGCGTTCCGACGACATGCTCAACATCCGCGGCGTGAATGTTTTTCCAACCCAGATCGAAGAACTATTGCTCAAACAACCCAAGCTCGCGCCGCATTATCAGTTGATCGTCAGCA
>JBDSJK010000320.1:0-2813 GCA_039917535.1 Burkholderiales bacterium | reverse complement strand
GAATTGAATTGGGTACCTAAGGTTTTCATGGCAGACGCCTTGCGTAACATCTTTGATGCCTATCGGACTCTAGTTTCCGAAGCCAGAGACTTGGTGTAATTTAATTTCTAAATCAAAAATTGCTTAGTCGGCTGCGCCTTGCCTTCGCATCCTTTTTTATTCAGAAATGGATCCAGCATGCGCAAAGCCTCCAAACATTTACCGGCCGAGCGAATTTAGACTAGACTTAGTCCAGTTAAAAAATGTATTGAGCAGAATCATGGATACAGTCAATATTCATCACGCAAAAACCCATCTTTCCAAGTTAGTCGAACAAGCCAGCCAGGGTGAAGAGATCATTATCGCCAAAGCGGGCAAGCCCATGGCCAAGCTTGTTCAGCTCGGTGCTGTTCGCACTTTGCGCAAGCCCGGCTTGCTCAAAGGTAAAATTCATGTCGATGACGATTTTGATCGCCCTCTTCCTACCACTGTGGTCGCTATCTTTGAAGGCAAAAAGCCGCGATGAGATTGTTACTCGATACCCACGTATTATTGTGGTGGATTGAAAATAGCAAGAAGCTGCTCGATAAAGCCCGGACAATATTGAGTGACGTTAACAACGTGGCCTATTTCAGTGCATGCAGCATCTGGGAGATTGCCGTCAAATTGTCCGCTGGCGCCTATGATTTACTGGTTGATCCGGCCCAATTGTCCGCTGCGCTCACCGACGGCGGATTTATTGAGCTACCGATATTGAGCAGCCATGCGGCAAAAGTAGCCGAGCTACCGGGTCATCATCGCGATCCCTTTGACCGGATGTTGATCGCGCAAAGCTGGGTCGAGCAACTTGCCTTGATCACTCACAATAAAATGTTGACTCGCTATTCGGATACGGTGGTGTTGGTGTGAAAGAGCTTAATCCTGTAGTTGGATTGGTCATGGGCAGCAGCAGCGATTGGGAGGTAATGCAACACGCCGCTCAGCAGCTTGAGGCTTTCGGCGTGCCCTTTGAAGCCAAAGTCGTCTCCGCCCATCGCACACCGGACGAAATGTTTGCCTACGCTGAGAGCGCCGTCCAGCGCGGCCTGCAGGTCATCATTGCCGGAGCGGGAGGTGCTGCGCACCTCCCAGGCATGCTCGCTGCGAAAACCACACTGCCCGTGCTCGGCGTGCCGGTGCCGTCGAAATATTTGCACGGGCAAGACTCGCTCTACTCCATTGTGCAAATGCCCAAAGGTGTCCCCGTTGCAACCTTCGCCATCGGTGAAGCGGGCGCAGCAAACGCGGGTTTATTCGCGGTGAGTTTGCTCGCATTGCACGACAAGACGCTAACAAAAAAACTCGTCGCATTCCGCGCCAGGCAAATCGCAACGATCCTAGCCATGACGCTTCCACCTCAACCTACAATAAATAAAAAGTGATTCTTCCCGGCAGCACGCTCGGCTTGCTCGGCGGCGGGCAATTGGGGCGGATGTTCACCAGCGCCGCGCGCACCATGGACTTTGATGTGATCGTGCTCGACCCCGACCCGCAAAGTCCCGCCGCCCATTTCGCGACGGAACATCTGTGTGCCGATTTTCATGATTCAGCCGCGCTGGAAAGTCTGGTGCAACGCTGCGCCGTGATCACCACGGAATTCGAAAATCCCCCCGCCGACAGCTTGGCATGGCTCGCGGAACGAGTTCCCGTGCGCCCGAGCGCCCGTGCGGTTTCTATCGCACAAGATCGCATTCGAGAAAAAACCTTCTTCGCGGCACATCGATTTCCTGTCGGTCCCTTCGCGAAAATCGTTACTCAGGACGACCTCGAAGCCGCGTGCAAAACAATCAAACTACCGGCGATTTTAAAAGTGGCCCGCTTCGGTTACGACGGCAAAGGCCAAGCGCGCGTAGCCAGTGCGGCGGAAGCCATCGCGCAATTCAAAAACTGGCAATGCGTGCCCTGTGTACTCGAAGAATTATTGCCGCTACAGCTCGAAATCTCCGTCGTGTTAGCGCGCGATGTGAAGGGTGCCGTTAGCGAATTTCCCGTCGTCGAAAATCAACACGTCAACGGCATACTCGATGTTAGCATCGCGCCCGCGCGTATTACGGCAGCATTGTCAGATCAAGCGCGAAAAATCGCTCGCGAAATCGCAATTAAGTTGGATTACTACGGCGTACTCGCAGTGGAATTTTTCGTCGTGCGCGACGCCACTGGACGCGATCGACTACTCATTAACGAAATCGCCCCACGCCCCCACAACAGCGGCCACTACACGCTTGATGCCTGCATCACAAGTCAATTCGAGCAGCAGGTTCGCGCCGTGTGCGGCTTGCCACTTGGGCCTACGACGCAACATAGCGCTGCAGTAATGGTCAATCTGCTGGGCGATGTTTGGCGCGATGGCGCGTTGCCCGCGGAAATTATCCTGCGCCACGCCAATGCGAAATTGCACCTGTACGGCAAGCGTGAAGCCAGACCGGGACGCAAGATGGGGCATTTCACCGTATTGGCCGATCATGCTGATGCTGCGCTAGAAATCGCCGAAAAAATCAAGCGCGAGTTGGTCAAAAAATTAAATGCCCCCGGCACAGCCGCGGGTTTATTGGGTGAGCGCCTCAAAGGCGCTGATACCCCGTGAGCCGCCCGAAGGCGGCTTCCTACACGTCGAGCTTCATCGGGTCGTAGCGCTCGTCTTCGCCCTCTTGATGCCGGCGCTAGGCCAGAACCCTGTCCTCGTCCCGCCCAACCGGGGAAACATAATACCCCCGCGCCCAAACCCCCTCTCCGCTGCAGTTCCGCGCTTAACCCCGACTTTCCGCGCGAGGGGGATCGCGCTCTTGCCCTGCATA